>JAIPIM010000054.1 GCA_021734725.1 Minisyncoccota bacterium
CATGAGCGCATCGTCGGGGAAATTCACTGGGAGATGCACATGGTCCGCCAGTATGTCTGGCCGGAAAGCGTGCTGGCGGTGACCCGGTGGGCGGAGGGACTTGGGGCGACAGGCATGAGCACCCAGCATACCTGCCCGGATCTGGCCATTGGACTGTCGCGGGGATGGGGCGGTATCCTCGAACGGATCCAGGCCGCACGTGCCAAGTATCTGGCGCTTGATAATCCGTCCAGGGCATCCTATCTCCATGGCCTCGAGATGATTTGCGAATCGGTGATTCGATTCATCCTTCGACACGCGGAAACGGCCCTGAAACTGGCGGACAAGGAAGCGAATCCGCGGCGGGCAGGCGAATTGAAACGGGTGGCTGACTGCTGCGAGCACATTGCGCTTCACCCCCCGCGCACGTATTACGAAGGAGTTCAGTGGATTCATTTTGCCGTGCTGCTGGACCGGGTGGTCGGTCACGGCAACGGCTACGGCAGACTCGACCTGTACCTGATCGATCTCTACCGGAAAAGCAGAAAGGCCGGCGACTTGTCCGAAGATGAGGCGCACGAATATCTGTCGGAAATGTTTTTGAAACTGCGTGGCCACTTCTTCAGCCTGGGAGGGCGGGATGAACACTTGCGCGACGCTACCAACGAAATGAGTTACGTGGTGCTCGATGCCTATGACCGGATTGGCGACTACAACAACCTCGGGGTGATGTGGCACCCGGATATGGATCCGGATTTTTACCAGTACGCCTGCGATGTGCTCGGGCGGCACGGGGAAAGTATCCCCGTGCTGGTGAACTACGACCTGATGCGAGAGGCGGAGCTGCGCTCCGGGATTCCGGAGGAGGATGCCTGGAAGGTGTCCTACAGCGGATGCCAGTGGTTCTGCATACCCGGAAAGGAATACTGCGACCAGGACACCAATCTGATTAACCTGATCAAACCCATGAAGCGTGCCCTCACGGCAGCGGTTGACCAGGACATCGACGATTTTGAGGCGCTCTACCGGCTTTTCGAACAGGAACTGCGCGTCACCGCCCAGGCCATGCGCGAGCTGAAAAACCGCCAGTACGAACTGCTGGACAGCTTGTGGCCGGAAATGTTCACGTCGATGAACAGCCACGGTCCGATCGAACGCGGGCTGGACATGGTCGCCTCACGAGGAGTCGATTATCAATACACCTCCGTCAATATCCTGGGCATTCCCAACGTGGCCGATTCGCTGCACGCCATCCGGTCCCTGGTTTTCGACCGGAAAATGTACACACTCAGGGATGTTCTTGAAGCTACGGAAAGCAACTGGACAGGCCGGGAGCCGATGCGTCAGCGATTCCTGCACGCGGACAAATTCGGCAACGACCTCGATGACGTGGATGCCCTCTTTGTGCGGGTTACCGAATCGCTCTCAGCTATCCTGGGAAGCATGGTTAACCTGCGCGGACAGGAGTTCCGCCCCTCTCTCTACAGTTTCAATTTTCATGTGAAACCCACCGACCCCGCCTCGTTTCAGAAGTTCCAGGACACCGCAGGGGCCACTCCCGACGGGCGGCTGGCGGACGATCACCTGGCACACGGAATCAATCCGCAGATTGGGCGCGCCACGCGCGGACTGCTGCCGACAGCAAACTCCGTGGCAAAGGCGGATCAGCGTAAGTTCCAGGGAGGGACCCTGCAGGTGGATCTTCAACCCGCATTCTTCAACGGAATCCAGTCCGCGGGAACCTATATTCGCGACTTTTCCACGGCATTCTTCCGCAAGGGGGGCATTCAGATCAACCTGAACATCATGGATCCCGACACGCTTCGCGATGCCATGGATCACCCCGAACACCCGGCCTACCAGAATATTGTCATTCGCGTGACCGGGTATGCCAGCCGTTTTGTATGTTTGAACCGCGGCTACCAGGAAGAGTTTGTCGAACGTTTGACCGAGGGACGAGCGCAAGCATGAACCCGTTAACCTGTCGAGTGTTTGACATCGTGCGCGGAAGCACCCACGACGGACCCGGCATGCGCACGACCGTGTTTCTCAAGGGCTGTCCGCTGCGGTGCGCATGGTGCCAAAATCCGGAGGGCATTCGTACGGATCCGGAAGTCAGCTGGGACGTCAGCCAGTGTATCCGCTGCCTCGAATGCGTGAATGCCTGTCCCGAAGGCGCCTTGAGCAGCGTGGAAAACGGCCTGTTTCGTGACCGTGCCATGTGCACAGCCTGCGGAACCTGCGTGGAAACTTGTCCGGCACAGGCAATGGAGTACACGGCCGGCGACTGGAATCTGGATGAACTGACCACCGAAGTGCTCAAGGATCGCGAGTATTATCGGTCTTTTGGCGGCGGCGTGACGGTTTCCGGGGGTGAACCGCTGCTGCAGGGGGCATTTGTTGCCGGGTTTTTCCAGAAGTTGCACGCGGAAGGGGTGCATACTGCCCTCGATACGTGCGGGGCGGCATCCGGCGACGTGCTCACTGCTGTTCTGCCCTCCACGGATCATGTGCTCTTCGACCTGAAACTCATGCACCCGAAACAGCATAAGCAATTTACCGGGCAGTCCAACGAACGGATCCTGCATAACCTGATACAGGTCGTGGAAAACGTCCGAGCCCGCCGCGGAGCGGCAACGTCCGGGAACGGGCGCGACCTGACCCTTTGGATTCGCACCCCGCTCATTCCCGGCACCACGGATGGAGACGACAATCTGGCGGCCATCGGATCGTTCCTGGCCGAACACGCGGTGGATGCCGTCGAACGCTGGGAACTGTGCGCATTCAACAATGCGTGCACGGCCAAATACAAAAAACTTGCACTCCCCTGGGAATTCGAAGGCATACCGCTATTGAACCAGGAAAGAGTGGACACGCTGAAGCAACAGGCCATTGCCGGTGGATTTCCCCGGGACAAGCTGGTCACATCGGGGCTGATCGCACGGCCCAACCGGTTGCCGAAAAACGCGCAGTAAGACCGTGCGGCCAGGAGCTGGGCACGAAAGATTAGGACGCCCTGATTGTTGACCACAAAAGGGTGGAATCGCGGGCTATAAGTTCCGGATCCAGGCTGATTCGTCGCGGCTGACGTATGGCCCCCTCAAGCCGGTCAATCAGCAGGTCGGCCGCCGTGCGTCCCATCTCGTCCGTGGGTTGATGAATCGTGGTCAACGGCGGATGCAGCATGCCGGCCAGCCAGACATCGTCGTAACCCATGACCGCGATATCGTGACCGGGCCTCAAGCCAGTCTCCCGCAACGCCCGATACACGCCGGGCGCGCGCAGATCCATACCCGTAATCACCGCATCCGGGGGCTTGGAAGTCTCCTGCAACGATTGTTTCACAAGGGAATGAGCCGCCTGATCTATTTGGGCGGGAAGACTGCCTATCCCGGGCAGCGCACTGATAGACGGAATGTCCAGCAGCTTGGGTGCCGGCAAATCCCGCTCACGTACGTACACGAGCGCGACCGCTGAAACACCATGGGCGCCGATCACTTTTTCGTCAAACATTGGCCTACCGCCCAAGTCCCGCACGACCGTAATCATGGTCCAGTAGCCGCGCCGCCTGCAATTGAATACTTTCAGCGATACCGCCTGCATACAGGTCCTGAAGGGTGTCAAGATAAACCATCAACAACTGCGCCGATCCTTGTGTCGCACCCCGACGCAGCTGGGAAGAAAAGAAACTCGGTCGATACCCCAACTCCCGGGCAACGCGTTTAATGCGCCTAATGGTGGCTGGATTGAAATCACGGGATTTCGGGTGGTCGCGCAACGTCAGGCTGACCGCGGCCCGCGATACACCGGCCTTAACAGCAACATCGTTCAAGGTTGCTTTGTTTTTGTGTCTTGAAAAAATGCATCGCCAGTGCTTGACATCTCTCCGCCTAGGTTGTAACGTTGGGGTATTAGAACGTTCCAATAAAAACCTTGCAGTTTCATGGATCCGGGAAAACGACCGATGGCTAACTTGAAGGATATCGCGGCTCAGGCGCGGGTTAGTGTCAGTACGGCCAGCGCGGTGCTGAACGGAGCTCAAAACTTTGCGGAAAAGACTCGCAGACGCGTGTTGAAAGCGGCGGCCGACCTGGAATACGCACCCAACCTGGCGGCACGAGCGATGCGACGAAGTCCCGGGTTCGGCGACCGTCCGAGAACGAATATCATCGGACATATCACTCGCATGATTGACACCACTATTCCCGACCGCTTCATCGCTTTGCGGTCACTGCTGTTGACTCACCTGGCGGATCTCCGCGGGTATTATGTCTTGCCGATCTGTTATGACCGGACCAAGCCGTTCGCCTGTCCTCCGGTTCGCAATGGACAGGTGGACGGCGTTCTGGCCGGGCTTCCGGACTTCGAAATCGCGGAAAGCGTGTCCCACCTGGCACCCTTGATTTTGATGGATGTGCCGTTCGCGCCCGAACTTCTCCCGGACGTACCGCTGGTGAACTTCGACATGCGCTTTGGCATGAGGAGACTCGTCCGGCATTTATTCGAACTCGGACACTCCCGGGTGGGCGCGCTGACATTCCGCAAGGACAACCCTTTCAGTTACCATGCCGTTCGTTGCGTGCTGATGCAGGAAGCGCTCGAGAATGCCGGACTTGAACTCCACGAATCCTTGTCCAGGGAACGATACTTAACGCCTGAAACAAACAGGGAGGTTATGGATGCATTCGCGGACGAAGCCATTCCCCTGATTCGAACTGGCGAGATCACCGCGCTGGTGCTGCCGGACGATGTCTATGCCGTAAGCGTGATCAATCGTTTGACAACCGCCGGAGTATCCGTGCCCGCGGACGTATCCGTGACTGGTTTTGGCGCGACTCCGCTGTCACCACGGACTGTCCCGCCTCTCCCCCTCACTACGGTCGACTACCCGTGGGAAGCACTGTTACAGGCCGCGCTCGATTTGCTGATCGCGGAAATCGAAGGACGCAACCACCGGCACGGTGAAATTCTCATCCGCCCCGACTTCATCGCGGGTGCCAGCACCGACGCGCCACGGCACAAGAACGGATCATGCAAAAAAGGAGGTATCTGTGCGGAAACTGCAAAAGCCAGTACACGTCGCCTGGCCAACGGGACCAGCGAAAAACGCCAAAAAAAACAACCAACGGCAGGGGAAACATTGAATTAAGAAAGGAGAAAGTGACAATGAACAAACTGACGACGCAAGCTAGACGGACAATGGTAATAACAGGATTAATTGCTCTGGGACTGCTGACATCGGCCGCTCGAGCGGACAGGTTTGTCGAAACAATCCTGAGTGCCGGAGACGCGGACCAGGGCAATATCGCCGTAAACAATCCCTGGTCCAGCAATCCGCGAAACGACGATGGAACCAACGGTACGTTGTACATTGGCAACCTTGGCCGGAGCAATAACCGTTATCCGACCGACGGCAAGGGGCTGGTCCGCTTCGATATCCCGAGTCTCGAGGTCGACCAGGAATTGACCGCTGCAGTCTTACGACTTCGCGTGCAACAGGTGGCTTCCACCACCGCTCCGCCATCGATCTTTGTCTATTACGCCGGCAATGACGGGTGGGATGAAACCATCGTGTATGACGACACTACTTACGGTACGGGCTCGATCGACCTTGGGGTGAGCGGATCCGCGATCGCATATTTCCGAGCTATTGACGGCACGACCGTCCTGCCGGCCATCGGGCGACTGTATACGGCTAACGCTGGTGATCCTATCGATCCCACCAACATATATGGACGCAATATCTGGTACGAATACGATGTTTCCAGTTTACTTAACCTGACGGGAGAAGGCCCCGGGAACACGATAAGTTTTTTCGTAGACTACAGCCACGGCGGACAGCGTGCGGCATATTTCTACGGAACGTCTGGCGGTGCGGACTCATACCCGCAATTGGCTCTCACAACATTCATTCCGGAACCCGCCACATTCGCTCTGCTGGGGCTGGGGATATTGCCACTGGTCTCGCGCCGCCGCCGGTCATCATAGCGGGCTATCGTTTAAAGAGGCATCCTTACCAACCGAGAACAACAGGAGAAAACATCGTGGCAAACCGACGGTTCGTGAGAGTCGCTGCAACCGCCCTCGCAATTTGCCTGCCCGCAAGCATGCAAGGACAATCTGATACAACCGAGTCGCTGCTGCCGGCATGGCGGGAATCTACAACGATTCCCATTCTGCAATATTTCTGGCCGAAAAACGAGGACGAAAGGATGCGGCGCACGCGCTACGACGACTACCGTGAAATGGGGTTCACCGGCATCGCCAAATGGGATTTCGAGCCGCCGATGGGCGGCGACCTTTTTGCCCGCAACGGCATGCACGGGTTCCTTTACCAGACCCCGTTCAAGAACCGTAGGAAACCCATTCTCCAGCGCGATGGAACACCTTACAAGACCCCGAAACATTACTACTGCAACAGTGTTTTCAATCCCGCGAATATCGAGACATACCAAGCTGGCATTATCCGGTTCATCGAGAACTACGGCAAGTTGAACCTGTTTAAGGCCGGCGACACGTACATCATGTCGAGCTGGGACGAGACCGGCCTCCGTACGCGCCGTTTCATGGAATACGGATACACCGCCAAGTCCGAATTCGCCGCGTTTCTCGCGGAGGTCGTGTTCAAAGACGGGACGCCTGAGAACGACAGCAATGGCGACGGCCACACGTTCACCAGAGAGACAGGGTTGTCTTATACTTCATGGGCGGACATTCCCATGCCCGTTTACGAAGAGCGCTACGAGAAACCCGGCCTGTGGCGCCTGTGGTGCGAGTTCCACGCCTACTACACCTACAAAGTCTTCGCTGACGCGGAGAACGTCCTGACCAAAGAATTTGGCAACACGTTTGACATTTTCACGTTCTCGCACGCCACAATCAAATGGCCGGGACGCTCCTCGACATGCGGGCTGGACGCTTATTGGCAATCCCGCCTGGACCGGATCCTGACGGTCGAAGACTGCCATGCGGACTACCCGGGACCGACGATCCACTATGCGTTCACCGACCAGCTGTCACGGCGTTATCGAATGCCGGTTATGGGCTGGAGCTGGTTCACCAACGACTTCGAAAGTTCCAGGGCGTACGATGCCAAGGGCACGGCCCGCGCCTTAGCCAGGGCCATGGGGCACAATACGCACGGCCTCTTTTTCTGGGTCTATTTCAACGGCTGGGCCAAGATTCCCGAGTCCCGTGCGGCGGTGGCTGTCTGGCACCGCACATTGCAAGCGCATTGGGATTTCCTGAAGCACGCCACGGTCCCGGCACCCCAGGTGGCCGTCGTGTTTCCTCGCAACACCGGCAACATGTACAAGGAATGGGACTACCCAAAGCGCGACTATGGCTGGACAATCCAGGCACTCAGCGAATCTCACGTTCCCTTCGAAGTGATCGCCGATAACCAGGTGGAAAACGAACCCGACATCCTGAATGACTACAAGGTTCTGATCATTCCCACCGCGACCTGGGAAAGCCCGATGTTCCTGAAACGGGTTCAACATTTTGTCGAGAGGGGGGGCTATGTCTACACCAACGGCGACAGTCTTATGGCGAGCACTTCCGGGGAGCCTGCCTCGGTCTTGGGGGATATCTTCGGCATTCGTCCGGAAAAGAAATACAAGGCTCTGATCCAGCCAACCTTCGACTCGCCAGAAGAACACGCCTGGGCAATGGAGCAGAAAAAGCACCCACCGCGAATCAAGCACAACGGCGCGGCGGGTGGCGAATCGTACCGAAGGGCCGACAACTACGAACCGGCTGTTTTTACGGAAGAAGACTTCGAACGCGCCTCGCGTGACCTGCCCGCGACCAGCGGCACGGGACTTGAACAGCAGCTTGTCAGTCCCGCGAAAGAACAGTTGATCGTGGGGTCGACCGCGGACATACCCGAACAACACCGGACGTTTCACGATATTGTCACAGGCACCCCCTCGACAGGCGCCAAGGCGTTGGCTGCATACCGTGGTGGTGTCTGCGCCGTGGAAACCGAACGCACACTGTGGCTGGGATTCAGGCCGGGCTTCGATCTGGCCTGCCGTTTCCCCAAGAAACAAATGTTCCTTTGGGGCGAACCTGTCTGGCCATTCGATAATACGATTCAGCAAAAGGCAGCTGGCACCGCACGATCCAGCGCCCGGCAGTGGCTGACCAGAATTCTGCGAAAAGCGCGCCTCGAACCGGTCTTCGATATCCGGCAAAACGGCCAACCCGCCCCCTATCTCGAACTTTTGAACCGGGAAACGCCGGCGGGCGACGGCCTACTGATTGTCATCAATCACGAGGACGCCTCCGGGGTGCACACCCTCGCATCGGCTAGGCTCACGGCGGCCGCGACGGCCCACAACCTGAGCGCCGACAGCCCGCTGCAGCTCGACGCCGCCGGCCGATACGCAGTCGCGATAGAACCCGGCGGAGTGGTGTTGATCGTTTACGGAAGCGACACGTTTGTGCAGGAAAGAGCAGCGGCCCACCGAGCGATCGACCGCACGGTCAAAGACATGCCGATCCTCCCGGGATATGGCGCAAAGTAGATTCTATGTGACAGGACACACAATGCTGAAAGTTAACGCCATCGCCACCCTCTTTGTTCTCGGCGCATCGCTTGCGGTCGCACAGGAAAACCTGATTGTGAACGGGTGCTTTGCGGACGGCACGTCCGATCACTGGCGCCTGTTCCCGGGCTATTCGGAGATTGTCAAGCTCGACGAAGCAGTTGGGGAGTGCGAGTACGCTCTACACATCCGTTCCGACCGTGAAGCTGCCGATAAAGTGCGGGTCTTCTATAACCATAAGATCATGCGCGAACCGGGCTGCATTTACGAACTCTCGTTCCGCTATCGCAGCCCGGAGCGACCACCCCTGGTGCGTGTGCGATTCGAACAAACAGCGTTTCTGCGACCGTTCCCCGCAAGTTCAGACTGGCGCGAGTACACCATGGAAATGATCTCGTCGCCCGGACGCACCAACGGCGTGTTCGAGTTTTACAACCGCGCCGGCGCAGCGGCGGAAGCGTGGATTACGGATATTCGCCTGCGGATCGTCGGGGATGCGGACCTGCGGCCGGGAACGGAGTGGGCACAGAAGCTGAAAACCCAAATGGACGCGCAAGGCTGGTGTCTGACGGAAACCGAGGAGCATTATATCTTCGCGCGCGGATTGCTTTCCGAATATTACCGGAAGAGCGATAAGCTTTTTACCTTCGACGAGTGGTTGCGCGCCTGCTACATGGGACGCGAAACACAGCGACTCAGATATCACTTCGACCGTCTGCCCATGGGCTGCTATCTGTACAGCAACACGGTCGCGGCCGAAGCCAAACGCCGAGGCGAGCCCTACGAGGATACGCTCGACGACATTTTTCGGCAGATGCGCGAAAAAAACGTGAATACGGTACTGATCGGCAACATCGGGTCCACTGACCGACTGGTACTCGATGTCGCCGCGAAGCACGATATCAAAGTCATAAACCAGTCGAGCCATTTGTACTTCCGCCCGCGGTCGACACCCGAGGAAACACGGAATCAGTTCCCGCCCCTTCTTGCCAGGCTGCGTGAGCGCCTGGACGCGGGCATGGACGATCATCCCGCCCTGCTGGCATGGTCATTCAAGGAAGAGGCGTATCTTCATCACGTATCATGGCTGTCGGACCTCTACCGCAAAATCCACCGAACCGGGGTAAAGAAACCGATCTACATGCTTAACAACAAACTTGGTGTCGCCCAGTACCCGTTCGCTCCGGCTCCGGACATTTACGCCGTGGATCTCTATGCGTTCAAGTGGATTGCCGCGAACGCGGCATTGCGGTCGCCGGACAAAGGCTTGCGCTGGGCGTTTGGCCACCTGAATCGATTCTACCAGGCATCGCTCCCAGCGGGCAACCCACTGATCTTCGTCGGTCTCGGGATGGGCTCCTCCTCCGAGTATGATGGTGACCGGGTTAACGCGCGCGAGACATTCGGCTGGCAGAGAAATCCCGAAACCGGAAAATGGCGGGGCTGTTACTACTACTATCCGCCAAAGCATTGTATGCGCACGCAGATGTGGGTTGGGATCGCGGCCGGCGCCAAGGGGTTCCTGGCCTGGTACTACTCGCAGCCGGCGGCGCCCGACGCCGAACAGTCTTTCACCCCCGGCTTAGGCTGCGACCGAAACGGGAACGAACCACCCCAATTCCAGGAATTCGCCGACACAGCGGCGGATCTTCAAAGCCTCGCCCCATACATCCTGAATATGAATAGGCGCATCGTCAATCGTGCGCACACCGGAGACGAGCAGGTGCTCGTCACCACGCATCACATGGAAGGTGGCGAAGAAACGATCCTGGCAGTGGTCAACCTGCATACCGGCACAAGCCCCAACGGCATCCGGTTCGACAACGAAACAGGACAGCTGACTAAGTATGAACCGGCATCGGCGCGAGATATCGCAATTACGCTCGATCAGCCCGGCCCGGTCTTCGATTTGAAAAGCCGGCGGGCATTGACGACCGATAACCATACTTTTAACGTCCATCTGGGCCCGGGTGACGGAACGCTGCTTCTACTGGATACCGAGACCGCGGCAACGCGTCTTTGGTCGCGTCTCGGTATTGTGGAATAGGTTTTAACCGAATCCGCGGGTCAATCAGTGAGGATATTTGTATCTATCTATGAATGTATAGATTGGCAGGTAGCCATGAAGACTTTTAACGCAACACGCCCAGCGATACCAAGAATGAATATCTTCACCCCGACGCCCATCCCGAGCCAAAGGTTGGAGCAGGCCCCCCTGAGCCGGAGTCGATCCTTTACTCTAATAGAACTGCTGGTGGTCATTGCGATCATTGCCATTCTCGCATCCATGCTGCTCCCGGCACTCAATTCCGCCAGGGAACGTGCTCGCGCCATTCTGTGCAAAAACAATATGCGACAGCTGTACCAATCCATGCTGTTTTACGGCGACGACAATGATGGTGCACTGCTCTCGAGCAACCCCGTCGTAGGCGGAAGCATCTACTGGAATTGGAGTTTCCGTCTTGCCGTGAGCGGGTATCTCGGGACAACCTACGACTATACAGTTAACAATCCACGCCCCAACGAGCACGCCTACAAGCTCAACGGGACCCCCATCAGCCCCCCGCAGCTCTACTGTCCGTCCGATCCAGCCGGAAGAACGTTTGACCATTTCGGTGGCGGCAATTATCACCAGTCCACGTATTCCGTTTATATGAATCCGTTCGGGTACTCCCAGTTCGCCGAACCCGGAGATCCGCATTACGGTAATTGGTATACCACAATCTGGCCGAGACTTGGTGGAAGCGGATGGTACATCCCCGATATCACCGACTCGGATGTCGCCTGGCTCTGCGAAGTAGGTGCCGGTGGCGGACGATATACGTTCGGCAACCCGTTCCCAAGTAACTGCTGGCATGCCGGAACCACAAATGTCCTCTACGGAGACGGACACGTGGGAACGCTCCCCCAGTAACCTGTGCAGCACCTCTACCCGCACGGAAACCAAAAAATACCTAAAGACCAGATTGAAAGAAAGAACGTATGACATATTCGCATCCTAAAAGATTGATGGCGCCGATGGAAAACATGGTCCCACAAGTTGATATCGACTGGAAAGACATAAGGGCCGTTGTTGTCGAGAGTGATGACTGGGGAGTGGGCGAACCGGGGCGCGGTCTGGAAACGCCGCGAGAACTTGAGACCCTGTATCAAGTACTTGAATCATCGAAGGGCACGGACGGCCAGCCGGCGGTCTTTACGGCATTCACCTGCATGAGCAATCCCGATTACGACGCCATTAGGAAAAACGGCTTTACCGAATACGCTGACACGTGGCCCGCCCCCACATCCGAAGTCGCACGGAAATGGCTACAAGGTATTGGGCGTGGAGTGTATTTCCCGGAATACCACTCCAACCTCCACCACACAAGCCCGGTTGTGTGGATGGATCTACTGAGGGGCAAGGGCCCCGATTCGGACAGAGCAAAAGAGCTTTTTGAGAAGCATAGCTTCGCCCAGGGACGCCACATCCCTGAGTTCCAGGGCATGACCATAAAAACCATGAACACGTGGATTGAAACGGGCATCGCGCGCTTCACCGATACCTTCGGATATGCTCCTTGCGCGGCGGTCACAAGCGACGCTTATCCGGAAACCGAAGTCTTGTGGTCCAGTCACGGCATACAGGCTGTCTCGCTCAAAAACAGCAGAAACAACAACGGGGAGGTCGTCGTCTACGACACAAAGCCTTGGAACAATCAAGATCCCTGGATGCCAATGGGAGGGTTCAATCGTTTCTACGACTTGGTATATTTATCGCGAAACGTATTTTTCGAATGCACACAGTACACGGATCAAACGCCGGAAAACGTCCTGCCTGTCATAAGAACCTGCTGGGACGGAAATGAACCGGCGGTTCTTACCTCGCACCGAAAACATTATGTCGGGGGCACAAAGGCGGAGGGATTGGATAAGCTCGCACACCTTCTTCAGATGCTTGAAAAAGAAGGACATGTTCGTTTTCTTACTACAGCGGAGCTCAACCTGCTCTACAGACACGGATGGAGCACGCGACGGCACAAGAACGGACTGCTGGTGAGAAAGTACGACAAAAATGCACGTGTGAAATTAAGTTTGTGCGTCGAACAACTGATTTCGCTCCCGGAAGGAAGAGACTGTTCCGACAAAATAGCGGACGGTGGACATGAGCTGTCCGTCGGTACCGGAGATTATATTGCCATAACCTCGCCGTAACTCAAGGTCCCAAAATGGAAAAACGCCCGAAAACATTTAACGAACACGTTGACTATGTTTCCGATGCCGCAAAGCTGATGCTGTGCTTTGCGTGGACATGGTCGAAAACACACCCGGAAGAGAAGGTCGTGGATATTCTCCGCAAAAGAACTCTCATCAGCAGGTACGCGGGGTTCAACGACAAGGAGTTCCTGAAAGCAACGAACAAGACGGACCGGGACTGGCAACGGATCGCGGAAAGCGTGTCGACTGTATGTAATGCCTGTGCGAATAATGAAGACGATTTTGAGTCCAGGGCGTTTGAACTCGTCAACCCGGCGCTTGAAGAGTATGCTGAACGAGGGTTCAGGCAAGATACGGCCCCAATCCAGTTCAGTGCCGGCAGCCTGAGGTACGAACCCAAGCCCGCTGTTGAAGGGCATCCCACATGGTGCGCGTTCCATATAGCAAATGCCATGTACCCCCAGTCCATATTTGACGACCCTCGACACCTCGTGGACTGTTTTGAAACATTAATGGACCAGAGTGAAAAGGAATGCGGGTACGACACGCTTTACACGTTCACCTGGCTGAATTCCAGACAACAATGGCTCGATTATTTTCCCGCGGAATGGACGGAAAACCTCTCGGAACCGGATGACAATGTATGGGATAATCTCGGCTACTGGGGACAAATCATTACAGCACGAAAAACATTCAACCGAAAAACAGGCGAGCACATTCGAAAGACGGGAGAGCTGAGATACAAACCCAGACGCTCGCACTGCTCATTCAGCGCGATGCGCCAACATCTGGAAACCATGGTCAAATGAGATAGTCGGCCCCATTCGATGAACGCTGCCCTTAAGCCGGGAGTCAGGGCTGTGAGTGGTATTAGAGAATTGCGGAAAACGACATTTCGCAATTCTTGGTTCTTGGTTTTCAGTTCTTGGTTCGCGGTTTTGAACTAAGAACGAAGAACCACGAACGGCTCGCGTGAAGGCTATGTCGCAAGAGTCTAAGTAGTATCAGAAGGAAACCACATGATGACGTCACAAACAAGTCGTGTCGCCTTCGGCTACCCTTGGACTCCCTATCGGATTGAGCATCGTCCGACCTATGGACCGCATACAAAGGAAGAACTTCAGCGGTTGTTGGATTTGCTGGCCGAAGCGGGCGTCAGGGCATGGTGGTACTCGGTGGCCACCAAGGGATCCTATCCCATGTTCCCGAGCAACTACCTGCCGTACCGGGACGATGCGGTCGACTACCTCCCCTGGCTGGTGAAAGAAGCACACGCACGCGGCATCGCGCTGTTCTCCTGGGAATACCTGACCACGGCCCCCCTGCTCGCGGAAGCAAAACCCGAATGGCGCTGGAAGTTTTTCGACTGGGATGGACCGCAAATCCCGCGTGACAAACACTATGTCTGCTGGAACTCGCCCTACGGTGAACTGCTCAAGAAATACTGCGTCGAAGTGGTGGATGAACTGGGGTTCGACGGCATCTGGTTCGACGGCGCGTTTATGCACGGCCACGGCGCCACCGGAACGTTTGCCTGCTGCTGCGATTTCTGCGCGGCGAAGTATCGCAAACAAACGGGGCGTGAGCTGCCGCGGACAATCGATTTACGCGAGGAATCGGTGCGCGAGTACCTGGAGTGGCGGTATTCCGACCACACGGAGTACTGGCGTGACCTCAGCGCTTACGTTCGGGCGCGTGATCCACAGGCCCTCATTGTTTTCAATTACTTCAACCGCTTCGGCAGCGGTATCAAGGCCGGGAGTCCGCTCCGTCGCATGGCCGGCGATGCACCGCAATGGCCGGACAGTCACGCACACGGCCCCATGGAAGGAATGATCTCGACGGAAGTGGGGCATTCTCCGCAGCAAACGATGCTTCTGGGCAAAATACTTCGCGCGGTCAACGACAATTATCCGGTCGAACTGTGGGCCTACGGACGTGACACGGTAGCGGTCGGTACACCGGACCCTCACCCTGGCCCTATGTTGCTGCACGCGTATCAATGCGCCGCCATCGGCGGGTTCCCCAGCTTCGGCATGGGACCGTTGCAGGGGTGCCGCCACCTCTTTCCGGTCTTGACCGCCAAGCTTGAACCGCTGGCGCCATACATCCCGGGGATCCCTGAAAAGACCGTCGGCCTGGTGGTTAGCGGCTGTACCAAAGATTACGGCTATATCGACGAAACACATCCGGACGGTCAGGAAGGAACTGCCTGGAACGCCACGCTGGGCATGCATAACCTGTTAAACGCCCTGCGCTTACCGTCGGAAGTCTTGCTCGACAACATGCTGTCGGACGAATTTCTCACGGCTTTTCAGGCTGTTGTTCTGCCCGACGTGCGATGCATGTCGGATGACTCGGGAGCCGCGCTGCGGCGCTACGTCGAACACGGGGGGACCCTGCTTGCCATAGGCGACACGGCCACTCATGACGAACTGGGACGACCGCGAGACCAAGGCTTGCTCGACGACCTGTTCGGCATTGTCTGGCGCGACCAGACTTCGATTGCGGCAAGCCTTGCACTTGAGTCGCCTTTGACCAGCACGGTCGACCCCGCAACCGGACTCGCCGCCGACGGTCTTCCGCCAACGTACCAACTGCCGGGCGCACTGCACTTGGTGCGCTCGGAATCGGCGGAAGTCCTTGCCGCGGCCAAGTACAACACACAGCGAGAACGGGTCTTCTCGACACGTGGAATAAAGCGCCCGGACGGCGATATCGTGGAAGGAGCGGCCATACTGCGTAGATGCGTCGGATCGGGCCAAGCCATCTGGGTGGCGCCGAACATCGCTGAGGCCTACGGTCGCGTGGGACCGAATCACTACAGCCGTGTGTTGGTCGACCGGCTGCTGACGCAC
>JAIPIM010000055.1 GCA_021734725.1 Minisyncoccota bacterium
TTTTCTTGCCGCCAAAAGCGTAGACGGTGTGCGCTTCACTCTCTCCGCCGTTGCGGTAGATGGCCTCTACGGCAATCCCCGTCAATTCGAGTTCGGTCATGCCCGGCCTGCCCGCTTCCAGCATGGCGTGGAGGGCCAATTCGCCAATGCGCAGTCCTTCCCGCAGGCAGGCGATCTCAGTGGGGGATTTGACGCGGCGCAGTGTGGTCATGATGTCGTCCGCATTGACGATTTCGGCGTCTGGGAAACATGCGCGCAGGCCTTCGTACATGGCCAGATTCGTGCATAGATAACCGGCGATTCCAATACGTTTTGGATGACGGACGCCGATGGACGCAAAAGCATCCGTGTACGATGCGGAGGTCATGCCGGGATATTCGGGGTCCGCGGTTTCTCTGTATTCTTTGAGCATGTGGATGTTGGGAATTGTGCTTCGACTGCGGGCGTAGTTTTCGCTTTCCAGCCCAATCAGCAGAGCAGCCTGGCCCGATGGTGCGACGGCAACCCCGCCCATCTCGAACAACGGCCAGTACGCGGACAGATATCGTACGTTGGAATAGTCTGCCTCGTTTGAATTGGCGACCATCACATCGAGGTCGGCATCGGCGATGAGGGCGGCAGCCCGCTTGACCCGTTCATTGTATTCTGTTGTTGGAATTTGAATTTCACTCATCGCTTGACTCCTTGTCGTGTTTTCGTTGTTCAGGGTTTCGTCAGTCCATTGTTTCAATGATCGGTTTCGGCGTTATCCTGTCGAATAAATCGTTTCAACCTCCAGCGTCATTCGGGCGCCCGGCTTTAGAATATGAGGGCAACCGCCTGCGGCTTCTATTTCCATAAACAGCCCGGGATCGCTGTAGACGCTTAAGCTTACGCCTTTATCCGAAGGTTTTTCGGAGGGTGGACTGTCCGCGATATCGATATAGCCTTGGCCCGCCGGCAACGGTTTCGCGGAACGGCGAACAGTCAGTTGTTTGCCCGGATTGCGATATTCAATCCAGGGGACCCTCGCATCCATGCCAACCTGGTACCGCATTGCGCCGTCCGTTTTGCAGTGGTACATCCCGTTGTCGATCCATCGCTGGCTGTCGCTCGAATCATACAGATCACGTAAGCAATCCTCATGCTCGCCGGGGAAGACAACTTCGCTTTCCGGGCCGGAGTCGAATTGACAAAGCGTCCACGGGGCAAGCAGGCAATGCGAGTTTTCCAGGGTGTTCGTTCCGATGTACTGGATAGACTCGATCACCGTGACTCTCATTGCGTTGTTTTCCGTCGCAATGCTGACCGACCTCCCAAACACAGTTGGAATGCCCACCCCGATATTGTTGATCAGATCGATCTCCGCACGGACTGTAGCGACGTTGCCGTTCGTTTCTTGAACGCCATATCTGGCGCCCGTAATTCCCGGGGGCACGCGCCATTGCCCCGTTGCATACTCATATCCCAGGCAACTTCCTTCCGGTGCCGGCCACAAGCCATCACCGCCCGGATTCAGATAGACGTCCCCGCTTGATTGTCCAAGAACCGCCTGCGGATGGACCTTGTTCAGGACTTCGCCGTCAAGAAAGGCGAACAGACGTCCCTCCAAATCAAGCCCGATCAGCACTCCGTTGTTGCCGTTTCCCACGATGTGATAGCGTTTCCCCGAGGTCTCGAACAAAGCGATAAACTCATCAATACTCATAATGACCTGCTGTCTGACTGTCTCAATGATTGTTGTGAAGCGGAATCCTCACCGTTTAACGGGAAGAATACGTATGTCCAGTTCATGTGGCTGCATTAACCGACTTCCGATAGGCGGGAATTTCTTCGTCGATTACGTGTCGCAGTTGTCGGATTTTCCATTCCAAGTGCCAGGGTCGACAAACATAGCCCATGGTGGGTTCCCATCCCAGTCGCGAATCCGTTTCCACCACGGGAATGGTGGCGCGCGCGTTCTCGATTTCGGTTTCGCCAAGGTCAACCAGTTCATCGAGTATGTTATGTTGGCCGTCTCGCGTTTCTTCCACCAGGAGGCGCATGTTCAACCTCCACCACTTTTTGATATGAATCACCGTTGTAACGGTATGTTCGATGAATGCTCCCAGCGCGATCATGCGATCGGCGGCGGCCTGTTTTTCAGGTGGAGCGGCCAGCTTTGCGGACCGCAGTTTTTGCAGTCCCAGGCGCCAGCTTGTCAACATCCTTTCAAGGCTCTTGAGTTCCACGCCGCAACGCATTGGCGCCGGCGACTGCTGCTCGTTTTCATACGGGTGATAAAATGGTTTGATGATGCCGTTTGTGAATGCGGACAAAGGTGGCGGTGCATGGTTGATGTCTTGCGTGTCAAATGTCCGCGTCATATCGGGATGAAAAATAAAGGGATACGACGGCCCGGAGCGTAGGGGGCCGTACTGATCCTCATTGGATGGGACCAAGTCATTGATCGCATGGCTCCAGATCTCCCAGCATGCCAGGGCGTCAGCCGCGCCGCTTTCCCCAAAATCACGTACCGCCAGGCGACGCAGAATGACGTCCGGGTGAGGATAAGGGCGCCAGCACATCACTTTGACAGCGTCGCTGACAATCGACGGATAGAAACCGTAGTGATGGTTTTCCATCAATCCAGACAGACCGTATTTCTCGCGCGCCTCATGCAGTGCCTGGCAACGACGCAGCCATTGTCCCGGCGCGGGTTCGTACGGTGTGGTTCCAAAATCCCACGTACATCCTCCGGTGTTGCTCATGCTGTATAATCGGATGCCGCGTTTTTTGGCGATCTCCGCTTCACTGACGAAATACGGCCCGGGACCGGGTACCGAGATCGAATAATCCATAACCGAACAGACGGCATTATCTCGCTGAACCCGATCAAACATCTCGAACGTTACCATCAGTGACACATCCGTTGGGATAGCATGCAAAAGGCGCAGCCGTTCCTCTCTCGGCGCCCACCCCCAGTTGTAGGTCCAGAACACCACATCGGCTTCAGGTGCGTGGCTGCGCACCGTTTCCTTAATGAGTTCCAGCCATTGCGGAAAATCCACGCACGGCCACCAACCGGGTCGCGGTTTCATCTGGCGTATGCCTTCCCGGTAACAGGCGTCAGAACCCATCTCTCCGAGCGTGTGGGGATCCTTGCTGGGAAACTCGCAAGACTCTCCCACAAGCACCAGGCCTTTTGCTCCCGGACATTCTCTGAACAATCTGCCGTAGGTGTTTTCATAGTACGCGTCGGCGCCCGGATCATCCGGATGCTTTTCGCTGTGCATTAAGCTGTAGAAGTAAACATCGAGCCCATATGCCGCCGCCCGGTCGATCAGGCCGTTGAAATCGAGGAATCCCCTCCGCGACCGATGCACGTCCTCGACAAAAACGAGGATAGCATCCATGCCTGCATGAGCCAATGTGTTCAAGTGGGAGTCGGGAAACTCATCGAGTCCCCACCCCGAATGGCTCATGCGCGGCGAGAAGGCCGGTTCGCGCCGGCAGTCCTGGTGCTCAAGGAAAGGAGCTCGGCGAAGACTCATCAGGTCTTCCAGGAAATAGGCGCCCTGAGCTGTTCCTCGGGCATCGCATCCGCATACCGAAATGCCATCGTCCACAACTTTCAGACGGTAACTGCGCGGGATACTCAGGTCATTCCCAAGTTTGGGGGAGTCCGTTCTGTCTGTGAGCAGAATTGTTTTCTCGCGTTCGGCGGGTGTCTTCATGCGCTCGATGGGCACGGAGACTCTCATACTGGTGAAAAGGTAATCGTGCAGATCCCGCGCCACGTTGACGGTCAGCGGAGCGGCACAATCCGGGAGTGTGATACGCCAGGAATCATCGATCACGGTTTCCCGGTCGGAGGCAGAGGCCGTTGTCAATCGGATATTCGGCGCATGAACCATGTCCATACGTCGTCGGAATTCGTACGCGCGTTCACTGGTCATTATCGAAATCGCTCCATCCTGGTTGCCACATCTCACGGGCATGATTTAATTTTAACGGTTGCAATGTTAAAGTCAAGGAACATCTTGACTTTGGCCAAGGGAAAATTACAATCAGTGACATGAAAAGAAATGATAAAAAGAAAGTATCGCTCACCGACATAGCGCGATCTTGCGGGGTGAGTACGATGACCGTCAGCCGAGCGTTGCGCAACAGCCCGTCGGTGCGTGCGGCGACACGCGAGGGCGTGATTGCGGCGGCTGAAAAACTGGGATACCATGCCCCTCTCAAGTCCGGACGTCCGTCGGTCGACCTGTCAAAGCACCGGTCCTCCGTGGAAGTTGTTGTCGGGTTGGTCGGTATGAAGCTTTCCTCGTTTTATTCCGAACTGCTTACCGCGATGGAACAGGGTCTCAATGATGACGGACGAGACTGTATTTTTCGCACGTTTTCCGGGAAGTACGCGGATTATCTTGCTTTGCGTGACGCCTTGAAAAAGTCACCCGCGGAGGAGACGGTTATCGTCGGTTACTTTGGTGTTGACGTCCTCCAGGGGTTGCTGGACTTAAAGCCGGACGCGCTGATTGTCGATAATCCCGGATGCGCGGCATTGCGGGGGAACTACAGCGCCATCGGCTTCGATAATGCTGAGGCAGCAAGGATGGGCGTGCGCCATCTTCTCGAAAGAACGCGCACGGACGTTCTGCTTTTGAGCGGGTTTAAGGAACATTATTTTTCGCGGGACATTGAACAGGGATATCGAGACGCGTTAACCTCCGCGGGCATTGGGATCGATAACAACCTGGTCAGGCACTGTGACTTCACTGTTGACGGTGCCTCTTCGGAAATCCGTGATGCCGTTGAATCCGGACTTGCGTTCGATGCCATTTTCACCACGGATGAGATGGCATGCGGAGTTTACCGTGCGCTGCGTGAGAAAAACCGGAAAATCCCGGATGACATCGCGGTCTGCGGTTGTGACGGCCTTCCCATTGGCGAGCATATCTATCCTAAACTTACGACCATACGGCTCAATTACACGAAACTTGGCCGCATGGCCATTGAGTTACTGGCCGGACGGAGAAGCGGCGATATCCCGCCGTCACGAACAAAGCTTCTTCCCGAGTTGCTGATTAGAGAAAGTTCGTGAGGGATCGCGTCTATCGCGATTTTGTCATTCCGACTCGTAGCTCGTGACATTATTCGATAAGGGGTGTATTATAGTATGTGGCCGTGGTGCCTTGAAGGCTTCCTGAAGCCTTGAGTAAATTGGCGGAAAGGTGTTTTTGTCGTTTTTATCTTTGCAGGATCGGCGTTGTTTCACCTTCGGGGGCGTAGAATCGTTCGAGGAGCATTCGCCGAGTGCAGTGCTTTGAGCCTTCATCGAGTCATGGATTCGCATTCAGAAGGAGGTGTGCAATGAGGACGTTTGTCTATTGCTTGACGGTAGTGATACTTGTTGGCGCGGGTGCCTGTGTGTACGAGGCACCGCTGGTCGAGGAGCATGCCCTGCCGGTCGATAAAGCTGTACTGGGAATTTGGCGGGAAGCGAATGACGATGGTGACGAAGAGGGGAAGAACAATGAGATGATGGTTCTGATGTTTTCGCCAACGGAGTATGTCATTCACTATCCACGCGGCAAACACGGTCTGTACTACCGCGCTTACCCGATCAAAGTTGGCGGTATTTCGTGTGTGCAACTGGAGGTGATAGGTACAGAGGAGGGGCCCCTTGATGAGGATCAGGAGAACCGCTTTCACGTTGTATCCTATGCCCTTGAAGGGGATCGGCTGACAATCAAGGTTCTGAATAAGGATCTTGTGAACGATGAGCTTACCGACAGCGAGTCGTTGCGCAAGGCGTTTCTGGAGCACAAGCGAAGTGCGGACTTATTCACCAATCCCGGGGTGTTTCGTCGGGTTGACAAGTGACGCCGGCTGTTAGTTTCCGTTCCTTGCCGATGAACCATTCTGGCTGG
Organism: Minisyncoccota bacterium; assembly: GCA_021734725.1. Classification (GTDB taxonomy): domain Bacteria; phylum Verrucomicrobiota; class Lentisphaeria; order Oligosphaerales; family MVZH01; genus JAIPIM01. The sequence continues at coordinate 5,895 of JAIPIM010000055.1, forward strand.
CCGGGTCGATACGAAAATCGCAAAGAATGGCCCAGGCTTTGTCGGCACTGACAACCATGGCGTCCGGATCGTGCTTCTGCACAAACCTTCTTGTGAAGGCGTTGGTTGCACGTCCGTTGCTGTGCGAATAGATGAGCCACACACGGTGAGGCCCCACCAACCTGGCGAGATCCTCGCGATAGAGGGGGCCGCTGGGCGCCGTCCCCACAAAAAATTGCGCATCTTTGACGTGGGCGAAGCGCGGGGGATTCAGCGTCCGTCTGTAGTCCACTTCCTTAACGCATCCTTCCTTGTGCAGCGTGCGCGGATTCTTGACGTTTTGCAGTATGGCAAAGGTGTTGTCGGGCCAGTTATACCGCGGAGCATAATGGCGAAATGCCGGTTCGGCCCAGTAATAGATATAAAATTTATCTTCCGGCAATGCATTTTGCGCGACTTTCGCCAGTACGTCGCGAATTTCCTCGTGAAACGGCGGGTGTATCAGAGTCATTGAATACGTTTGGGTTATTGGTATCGATATGACCAGCAATACAAGTAAAGCCTGGGTTACTCTGGTTGGCCAGGCACTGTTTGTGTTCCCAATGCGTAAACAGAATATCCCTTCAACGACAAGTAGAACGACAGATGGGATCCAGAACAGTATCATACGTCCGCTGGCTGGATAGAGGCCGAACGAAGACGCCAGCAGGCAAATGGCTAGCGGTCCAATTATTCCTACCGCCATTTCCGGATGCCGTGCCGATAAATGGACGGCACCAATGGCGATAAAGGGCCAGGCGAAGAGGGTGAGGCGGAAAGGATGGGTGGAAAGTTCCCGCATCTTATCCATAAGCCAAGACATGACGGCGGCTGGTTCCAACAGCGAGGGCATAAACGCGTTTCGATCTGCCCAGGATCGGTGAAGCCATTCGGCGATGCCCGATTCCCGCGTGGAAGGCGATCCCAGGAGAAAATACCACACCCCAAAAGCTGTAAGCCAGGCCAGGATCCAGATCCCCAAAACAACAATGTTCGGTTTAAGATGTGAACGCCATAATCGTAGTGCGGCACCGGAGCCGGTGGCGGCAAGTGCGAAAACGGCCGGAAAACTGAAAAAGAGGGAGACGAGTCCTACTGTTGCGAATAAGCACAGCCTGCGATACGACGACGGCGTTGCGAGCATTCTCCGATAGAGCAACAGGAGCGATACCGCCGCCGCTAGATCGCAGCTGTATGGCTTACACTCGACCGAATAGTAAACCGCAACCGGAGCGAACCCGAACAGTAAAAGCGCCACGACAACGGCGACAGGTGACAACCAATTTCGGATCAATGCGTAAAACAAAACCACCGATGCCACGCCGCAGAAAAATGGGAAAAGTCGGAACACGAAGTCATGGGTCCCAAAGAGAGTTGTAAACCCTCTGGAAACGAGCAGAAAGCCGGCTGGAACGACATTGGTGTATTCAAGCGGAGGGATCAGCAAGTTCGACAGTGGCGAATAGGCAATGGCATGTGAGATGAACGCTTCGTCCAGCCATATGGACCGGTTGTAGAGCAAAAGCCCCAGTCGCGCAAAAATAGCCAATGTTATGATTGTCCAGGGGACCAATGGATTGGCGCACAACCATTCCAGCCTTTTGTCGTTTTGAATCAGAGATTCCGACATCGCCGGGGCATCTCGTCGATCCGGTTGTCTGCATGCTTCCAAGGCCAATTTATGAACTGTCCTTCCTCGCTGTCCGCGATTGGCGGTGCAACGGTGTCAAGTCGGGGTAAATCATGTCCCCCCGTGGGGATACGCTGGTTTTGGTTTTGGTATTCCCCGTCTTCGAGTGCGATGTTTTTACTTTAAGGCAATCGGTGCGGATTGGCAACTCTCATCGGTGGCCCTGTCTGATTTTACCGTTGTGTAAAACAATGGAGAAGACCAGGTCGTATGGCCTTGGGCGGTGAAAACACGAACCAGATAGTAGCCTTCTTTCGGTACCGGATCTCTGTCCGTTAACGCATATGCTTGTACGCCGCATCGGAAACCATCAAGGACCTGCCAGATATCCCGGTTGCGTATCACCTGTATTCTTTGCACCGGGTAAGCGGATCCGACGACCAGTCGCAGGTCACGTTGCCGCGCCGCGACCGGCATCGCATCCGCGCAAGGGAGTTGATCGTTGAGGGTGAATCTCAGCAACGTACGTTGACCGGATGTACCGTAGGTGCAGCCTTCCTTGAGTGCATCATAGACCGTGTCCCGCGTTAAGGCGTTTGTGTGGACTGCGGTCAACTCGGCGGGAAGACCCGCGTAATAGGCTTCCGTCCCATGGTCCGTGCCTGCCACTACGCCGACATGGTGTCCCGCGTCGAAAGCATCGAAGATATTGCCTTGCGGTGCATCGATTTCATTCAGATTATCGCGATTGAATTCTCCGCACCATCCACTTACCTCCACGGCCCGGTCGACATCAGCATAGGTTTCGGGGCTTCCACAGTGGAAGTGGTTAATGCAAAAGAAGTCTACGCCGTCTTGCTCGTAGAGTCTGTGGACTCGCTGCGGGCTTGCACTAGCCGCATCGACACCGTCCCGTATTACCTTCGGAGGACTACGGAAATAAATGTTGCGGTGGCCGTAGTTCTTGCGCATCCGCGGCAGGAGCCCCATGCTGTTGGTCCATTCGAATCCGAAAATGGTGGCGAAGCGGTTGTCCTGATTGTGGGTGTCGATTGTCCGGTGGAGTTGCTCAAGGCGTTCGACATTGAAGTCGTGGCCATGGTCGGTGAGCGCCCAAAAATCCAGGCCGCGATGGTGCGCAATTTCACGGAACTTATCCTCCGGATGCAGGCGCCCATCCGAAAGTTGGGAATGGGTGTGGATATCGCCGAAATAGATTTTACCCGGCCCGAACGATCCGTCGGTAACGATTAGGTCACTGACCCCGTTAATGACAGGATCGCGGGTGTCCTTCGCCACAATTTGAAATACCCCTTTCCCCTGGTATTTCGCTTCAAACGTGTGAGTGCCCTTATCCTCCTCAGTGAACTGGTAATCAGTCGGCAAGCCGTTATTGGCGACGGGGCAATGTACAGTGATCCTGCCGCGGTATCCATCCGCGATATTGCCCAGGCTGTCTACTGCAGTTACTGTCAGGCGTACCGTTTCTCCGGGGTCAGGTGTCGGCGGCGAGTGAACGAGCAGTTTTGTTGCGGGCCCACCGACGACATCGATCTGGGGGAAATCGGGTGGCGACAAGTAGATGCCATTCCCGACGACGTCGGTGTATACCTTGAGCGGATAATTGTTCTGGCTGAGGAGCTGTGCGCGTATGCCGGGACAGTCCTCTGCCTCAGCGACCGCAATACGGATGCGATCGCCGGGTTCCAGCGCAGGCCCCCTTTTCAGTACGGCTTTTGTTGAAAACGCTCCTTCGTTGCTCAGCTCAAAGACGGTTTTCTCCCGCGAACAGATGATTTGGACATACCCCGGCAAGGCGGGGTCGTCCCATTGCAGCGGTGACCAGTCTTTTTCTGGGAGATGTCGTTTCTGGCGGGACCGCCGGTTGCATTCGATAACTTCGTTGCTGAAATTAAACTTCAGGGAGGCTCCCCTTGGAAAGCCGTGTCTGCCAACCGTGTATTCGATGCCGAACGAAGTGTATGTGCCCGCGGTGACAGTAGACGGGCCGTTATAGCGAAAAGTGCCAATATCCTGTGCCTGACCTGCATAGTCTTCCCAGTTAATCCGTTCAGCGGCCAGCAAGCCGAAACAGAAGACGGGATGATCGTAGTTCTCGTTGAACGGCAATTGACTGGGGATGGGGCACCATGCCGTTGTTGCGCCGCTGGAACTGTGCAACCGCACGACATCAAACGGAATGGCATTGGACCTGAGCACGCTTTCGTCATACCCCAGATAAGCGAGCGGCAACTCCAAGCGTGCTTCCCATTCGTGCGTTCCCTGCGTGGCATTTACGCGTATGTTTTTCGGTTCGGTGTCGCGGAAATCCTTCCGAACCTGAGATTCCCCTGTCACCTTGACGCCTACCTGCACGACCTTTCCTTCGCGTGTCATGACATTGAGGCACACGAAATCGCTCTGCCAGAAATTGTCCGCTGTGGTGTCCGGCAGCCATTCAAGCAGTTCGTCCAGTTTCGGTTCTTCCATAATGAGATCGAAGGTGAGCATGCCGTCTGAGTACCCGACCGTAAAACGCGTTTGGTCGGCAGCGGCGCCAGGGCGTGTTCCCGGGAAGTAGGCGCCCTGGTAGAGGTGGGCGGCTATCGTGCGGAAGGGGGCGCTTTGAAAGGTTGGCCCGGATGGTGTCGATGTGGGGATTGTGAATTGTCGCTCTTCAGCGGCGTATCGCGCGATTGTACCGTGTGTCATAATCAGGTGAACTTTCTTTCCTGTTTGGGTGGTATGGATTTGTCAATCCAGTGGACGATGCCAGCCGTTCGGGCCGGTCTCCGCATAACAGTCGCGGGTTTTGAAATACCACTTTCCGCTACTGTCCGGGTGGTGAAGATCCTCACTGTCCAACTCCGCCGGGAGATCGCAATGATCCAGGAGAACGTTGGGCACATTGCCCTCCGCGTCCGGAGACGTGACAAAGCATTGCGCGCCCACGATGTGCCGGCTGTCTCGAATGGCCAGGACGGCCGGGCCCTTCAAGGTATAAGCTCTGGAAAAATCGGTGGGCCGCGGGTCATTCCAGCTGCGCTTGAGATTAGTCACCGTAATGACAGCAGGACACGGCTGCTCCATGTCAATCAGTTTCAGGTTTCGTGCAACGGCATCGATTTTGACGTTGTTCAGAGAGAAGAATCCATTATTCCGACCGACCCAGCCGATGCGCAGCATCGTTCCGATGTTGGCGCTGTGGAGTCCCAGTCCATTTACGTGCATTGCCCCTCCGCGTTCGAAATAAAACAGTGTGTCCATTGTGCCGCCGGCTTTGACAAAACTGAAGTGGATATCCATAGCCATGTGGTTGCGAGTCCGGAAACCGTACGTGCAGTTGGACAAGGCCAGATAACCGAAGATCAAATTGTCACAGTTGTGCATTCTTTCATGGGTGCCGGCCTGAAATCCTGTTTCGCAATTGTTGATGGAGAGTGCCGGGAACCACATTTTGCCTGTGCCGATGCCTTTGCCCGACTTGGCGACCAGGAAGCCTATCTTTGCCTTCTTCGCCGTCTCCTGTTCCGGGGGCCTTCCGCACAGTTCGACGCCGTTCCAGATCAAACCTGATCCGTGGTATACCACCATGGGTGCATCACTCGATCCAATCCATACGAGCCGGGAAAGGTTCCCCATCAGTCCGTGACCGCGTCGGATCTTGCCGCCTGAGTGGAAACCTGCTCCCATGACATGGCATCCGATGCGCTTCGGGATTGTGATGGTTTCGGAGATATGATAATCCTTCCCCGGGAACAGGATGAGTTTTCCGTGTTTTTCCGAAAAGAGTCTCTGTATGGCCTCCGTATCGTCCGTGGAGATATCATTGCCGACGGCTCCATACATTTCCGGGGTTACGTATGGCTGGTCAGGGTGGAGTGCATGTGAGGCTGAAGGCTGAGCAATGAAACCTGAAGGGGGCGCGGGGTGGGGAGGCTGTGGTTCCGCGGGCCTGCCCGCCAGGGGGACAAGCATGGCAGTCAATAGGATTACGATGCCTTTGCTGTTGAACATAGTTTCTTATCCTTTCCGGGAAACCTTTTTCTGCATCCTTAAGGGTGAAGAACGTACCAGGCTTGAGGGCGCAGTACGACCTTATGTGAACATGTCTAAGGTTCGATTGCCGAATGTGTATTTTCCGGTTCTAAATGTTTCGAGACGCATCAGCACATCGTCGAGTGTTTTTTGAAATTCAGCCGGGATATCGTCTTGCGTCATCCCCGTGCCCAGGTTTGACAGTTCGTCCGGGTCCTGTTCCAGGTCAAACACTTCGATTTCGCCGGTGTCGTCGTAGTAATTTATCTTCGTATTGCCTTTCCGAAGCATAACGGACAGGCCGTATATCCCGGATTCGCTCACCACCATTCGGTGATCTTCCGCATCGGGATGTTGCATCAACGGCAAGAGACTTGTTGCGTCACTGGGGTGTTCCACCTCTGTGAGTTGGCCTGTTTTATAATCATTATGGTCATGGATAAGCCCGGCGTAATCGAGGAAGGTGGGCAAGAGATCGATATGGCTGGCCAGGTGTTGAACTTCTTGCCCTGCGGGAATGCCGGGGCCCGTGACGATGAGCGGCACCTTTGAGGAACAATCGTGAAAAAAACCTTTCTGTACCATGAAATGGTCGCCCAGGTAATCGCCGTGATCGCTGCTGACAACGATCAGCGTATTGTCATAAATCTCGAGTTCCCGAAGTTTCTCGATAACCTGGCCGATGCAGTTGTCGAGCATGGTCACGCATCCCATGTACTTCGCGCGATTCCGTTTAATCATGTCCGAGGACAGTGACTCCCAGTCCTTTTTCCATCGAGCAACTTGATGCGGAAAGTTGGGACACTCTGTTTCCATGGCTGCGGGGTCCGGCATGTCGGTCGGATCGTACATGGAGAAATAAGGTTCCGGAGGGTCACACGGCGAATGGGGCTTGACGTAGGAGAGCCACATGAAAAAGGGTTCATTTTCCAATCTCTCGCAGTCACGGCGATGCTTGATCGATTCCAGTTCCTGCAGCGCATTGCGCGTGATGTAATTGGTTACGTAGTCCTCGTCGGCCAGTTTGGTCTTCTCCTGCTGATATTCCCATGCGAGTCTGTCTTCCCAGCTGTTAAAAGGAGGTGCCTTCTCCCGTTCAAGGCCTTTTTCGGCCAAATATTCAATGTAATCGGTGTTGTTGTCCGCGACGCGTTTGTCAAACCCGTAATGTTTTCTTGCGGGTAGAAAGTGCATTTTCCCCACTGACACCGTGAAATAGCCGTTTTTTGACAGTTCACCGGGGACGGTGTCCAGCGCGTCAGCCCATCCTTGATCGTTGTAATAAGTACCCGTGTCGCAGCAGTATTTACCCGTCATGATACTGGCTCTGGCCGGTACGCAGAGCGGGTTTGAACAATAGGCATTTCGGAAAACGGTCCCAGAGCGCGCGAGTGAGTCCATGTTTGGCGTGTGGACCGGGAAAGCGTTCATGAATCCCAGCGCATCATAACGCAACTGGTCCATGGTGATAAAAAGGATGTTTTTCATATTACTCCGGAAGTATTTCCAGCAACCACACATCGTTGGGTTGCAGGCGAAGATGGAACGTGTCGTTGTCTATTGTTTCATCGATCATGGATTCCCAGTCTCTTACACGGTATTGGTTCATGCCGAGAAGACCGGGATCGAGCCGGAAGCTCATCCGCTGTTGGTCTCTGGTCCAATTAACGATCAAGACCAGCGCGCGTTCACCCGGGACAACGTAGGCGATCGTCGGGACTTCCCAATCCGAACGTCCCAGCGGGCGTATCGCTCGTTGTTCATCCCAATGACGATAGACCTTGTGGTTGGGGTTGTCCAGTATGTGCCGGATTGGACGAAGCAGTGCCCATCCGTAGGGGCCCCGCCAGCGTTCCTTGGCGCCGTACACATCGTTGACAGCCGCACAGGCTACGAACGTGCGCAACCCTTCCGCCGTGTCGGGCACAGGGTGCCGCATCACAACTGGCCACGTACCGGCAAGCTCTCCGTTTGTGACTAGCGCGATATACTGCGGAGACATTACATCCTGTAACGTTTCGGCCTGTTGGGGATGCCATTCCCAGTCGTAATTTACCGTGGCAAAAGAATAGACGGGCAGAATGTTCGTGCTGGTGTTATGTGGCATGGTTATGGGTTTCATGCCGCGCTGATTCATATATTGGAATGTGCGCTTTGTCAATTCGCGCAGCCCCCATACTTCGGTGCAAGGAACCACATTATCGGTTTCGGTTCTGTACGCATCCGTGGTGTGTGTGTTGTACGACGCGCGGAAAAACATATTATCCCAGTACACCCCTTCGCTGCCCGCGATATCGAAGGCTTTACCATACCAGTAAAGGGCATAATTGATATAGGAATCCGTTGGAAAGATCTTGTGTTCGTTCAGTTCGTATTTACCGCCGGTGCGGAGCCCCTCTCGGTAATCCCTGAGATTCCATTCGTCGTAATAGGTGAGAAACTCCGGTTGCGTGGTATTCGCGGCCCGATTGTAGTAAAAGATCATGCGATTGTTGTAACGCGCGCCTTCGAGGTTCATCCGCAGGATCTCCAAGTACCGTTTATCCCAGGTTTTGCCGAAGCGACTGACGGATTTGTAAGGCCTGGAATACTTGGCATAATGATCCAGTGTCGCTTGGATTTCTTTTTCACTCAGATGGCGTTTCGTGGACTCCCGTAAGTTTTGCCAGATCAGGAGGTCTTTGCCGGCCGGATAGTGGCCCGACGCCCAGGATATGGTACCCCAGTTGACACCCGTACCCACCTGTTCATAGCGCTGGCGCTGATATGCGAAGCGCCATTTGTCCTGAGCAAGGCGCGGTTTGACCGGAGCGGCCAGCAGGCCAAAGGTGATGGTCCGCGGATCATTGACTTGGATGGGCCGATTAATGAAGCGCACCTGAAGCACGATGCTTTTGCCGCGCCGCACCAGTCGCAGGTTGGGTGTGTCCGACTGGCGGCTCCAACCACGGTCGCCGGCCGCGAACCAGCACAGACCGCGTCCAGGGGTGCCGACATAGATGTACGAGCAGAAATCTTTCGGCAATCCGCCGCTGGGAATGTTCCTCGAGGTGAAGACGATCCCTGGTTTGCCGGGGCCTACCGTGTCGGTGATCGTATTGCGGACACCCGCTCCCATGGCGTGGTAAACGGTGACGTCCTCGGCGCGCAGCGGGATGTCCAGCGTGAGTTCGTCAATGCTTTTCTCGCTGGGCAGCAAGGTTAGGTCCACACGCATCATGCCGTCGTACTCCCACGTAAGTTTCGCTTCGGCCGCGAATCCATCCGTCTCAAGTCTTGTTTGACCGCGCACTTCCGCGTCGGATACGCGGTGCAGTTTCAGCGGGCCACCGTTTAATTCGCGTGATTTGCCGTCGACCTGGACCACGTAGCGCATTGGCTCAGCGAGAAGTGGCCGTGTTGTCCCCGAGTTTGGATTGGTCGCCGTTACCTGGTCCCACAGCCCCTGACCGTTGGCTTGGTGTTCGCGCAAAACGGTGCGCACTGTACGGCCGTCGACCTCCATTGGTTTGAAGGGTGGGTAGACCGTGTCGGTGACACCGAGGTCTTTGCCTTCCCAGGGGAAGTGATAGCGCTTGAAGGATTTCACTACCGGTTCGTCGGGCACGTTTCTGCCTGTGGCGCGCAATACGATGTCATAGTCGCCGTCCTGCAATTGCGGCAGCGTTATCCATTTTTCCTCCTTGCCGTCAACTAGGTTGTTGAACGCGATTGTCGTGATGGAGGACTCATTGCCGGCGTTGCGTACGGTTGCTTCGAGTTGTTGGAGCCCCGCGTTTTCAGGCAGGCCGGTAACATCGGCCAGGATTCGGAGGCGTTCTTCGCTCGGGTAATAAGCGAATTGGAAATCCACCGGTTTTTTGTCGCCGCCCGTTTCCCATGTCCAG
>JAIPIM010000056.1 GCA_021734725.1 Minisyncoccota bacterium
GACGGGCTCCGCTCCGCGACGACCGTTCCCTGACACTGGGAGCGAAGCACCCAGTGCGGCTAACTGCCAAAGGTTATGAAGAAGAAAAATCACTTAGATGCCTTTTGAGAAAGTGTCAACTTTAAGCCAGGACTTGACCTTGGCTGGAGCCAGCCGAAAGAGGCGACAGCTGCAGCTGTCGTCCGCCCGCCCGGACGGATACCAGGACAAACCACTGAAAAACCGACACAAGTGAGTGTAACCTAACACCCTCTCCACCATGGGGAAACGTTAACATATTATGAATATTGCTGTATGCATCAAGCAAGTTCCGGATACCGCGGATCTGCGTATTGATCCGGAAACCAATACACTGATACGCGAGGGTGTCGAGTCGGTGATGAATCCGTTGGACGAATTCCCTCTGGAGGCGGCGCTGCGGCTTCGAGAAGCCCTGAACGGAACCGTGACGGCATTCACCATGGGACCGCCGCAGGCCGCGGAGGTGCTGCATAAGGCGATTGCCATGGGCGCTGACAAGGGGGTTTTGGTGAGTGATCGCGCGTTTGCCGGGGCGGATACGTGGGCGACATCACTGACGTTGGCCAAGGCGTTGGCTGCCGTCGGGCCGTTTGATCTGGTTCTGTGCGGAAAACAGGCGACGGACGGAGATACAGCCCAGGTAGGGCCCGGGATCGCGGCGCACCTGGGCATACCGCAGGTGACTTACGTGACCAAAATCGAAGCGACGGAGGAAGGGCAGTTGCGCTTGGAACGTATGCTGGAGCACGGCACGGCTGTCGTTGAGGTGGAAGTACCCGTCATGTTGACCGTACTTAAGGAGGCGAACGAACCTCGATTACCGACACTGGCCGGACGCCTCCGTGCTTATAAGTATACGCCACGACAGTTGAAGCGGGAAGATATCGGGGTGGCGGAAGACGACGTTGGACTTACCGGGTCGCCAACCCGAGTCGTCGAGATAGCGGTACCCCAATCTCACCGGCAGCATCGGCGGGTCCAGGGGACGCCGGGCAAGTGTGCCGTTGAATTTGTCCGCGAACTTGAAGAGCGTGGGTTCATTGACGCATAGGTAGAGCCTATGCGAAAGGGACAAACGTGATGCATGTGAGTCCCTTTCAGGGACGGAATATGGGAGTTATACATGGTTGTCCCCTTTGGGGACCAGAACTCATGTTTAAACGCAAAGGGAACGCCCTGTTTTGTCTGAAAAAGACAACGGCATTTGACGAAAAAAGCGGGTCGGGTAAGTGTAGTCCGGGCAAGGGTGGCGTTTAAGTGTACGCATAAGTGTGACGCTTTGCGCCCCAATACACTTAACCGCTTTCTTAACCGCCACACTTACTCGGACACACTTAACCGATCCGCTTAACCGGTTTTTATAAACTGTCGTTTAGCTTGCGATACCTTCGTGCTTAAAAGAGCGAAGTCTGGGGGACGGAACCACGGTCCGTGAAGCGCAAGAAAACCCCTTTTAGCAAGAGTCTAATTTGGGCTGCCGGTTTGGAGGCATGGCTGTTTCATTCTCTGTAATGCGAATGCCCGAAGTAGCTCGGACGGTCCCCGGCCGAGATGGCTCACGGTGCGGGACGCCCCGTGCCACTGTTCGTGGAAGACGCTCAATCCATAGAATGAACCAGCCCCGGTCTGGAGACGCTGCACCTACAGGGCGCGAACATGGCGTCCGCCTAATGCACGAGTGACCTTGGCGTGGGCAAATTGGTTTTTACCGATATCATGGCCGTTGCCCCCAAGTTCGACTCGGAGATATTCACTGGACCAGCCCTCCCAGGCGCCATCTTCTTTTTGTGTTTCCGTGAGTACTTCGACTGATCTGCCGACGAATTCTTCGGCGAAGGCCATGCTCTTGCGTGTTGCCAGCGCGGTCAATGCTTCATGACGGCGCGCGGCAAGTTTCCCATTGACTTGGTTCGGCAGTCTGGCGGCCGGCGTGCCTGCACGCTTGGAGTAACGGAAGACATGCAGGTAGGCGAACGGCAAGTCGGCGATGGTCTCGAGGCAGGTGGCGAACGTGGCATCCGTTTCGCCGGGGAACCCGACAATGACGTCGGAGCCGATGCAGATGCCCGGCACGGTGACCACCGCTTGTTGTATCAAGTCGGTGAATTCGGCAACGGAATAACGGCGATTCATGGCTTGGAGTATGGTATCCTCGCCGTATTGAATGGGGAGGTGCAGGGAACGGCAGATTCGAGGGTTGTCGTGCAGGGTTTTCAGCAATCGCGGGACTTCCTCGCGCGGTTCCGTGGAGCTCAGGCGTATCCGATAGTCCCCCGGCAGTCGAACCAGTTCCCGCAACAGGTCGGAGAGCGTTCGTCCATGATCGTTGTAGCATGCGATATTGACACCTGTGAGCACAAGTTCTTTATGGCCTTCTTGAAGCAGCGCACGTGCTTCCCGCAGTATATCGTCCCAGTCTCGTGAGCGCGGGATGCCGCGCGCATAGGGTACAATGCAGTAGCTGCAGAAAAAATCGCAGCCTTCCTGGATCTTGAGGTTGGCACGGGTGTGATGTGGGTAGTATCCGCATCCTTGTTCTTCGAAAAGCGGGGCTGATGCAGTCTCGAGGGGGCTTGCCAAAACAGGCGCTGGCGGCCGGTCAAGCTTGGCGGGAAGGAAGGCGGTCAAGCCGGTTTTGCCGGGATTTGGCACGACGAGGTCAATGGCCGATTCTTTCAACCATCGGTCTGCGTCGATATTGGCGCTGCAGCCGGCCAGGACAAGGTACGTCTGGGGATTCAAGCGTCGGGCGGCCCGCACGGCTTGTCGGGTCTTTTGCTCGGCCGCGGTCGTTACCGTACAACTGTTGACGATAGTGAGATCGGTGGGCTCGCCCCATTCGCGGATCGAGAAGCCGTGTCGCCGCAAGTCGTCGGCAATCAGGGCCGAATCCGCCTGGTTCAAGCGGCAGCCAAGGGTGTATATGGATGCAGTAACCACAAAGTAGGTCAGGCCTCCAGCCTGACACGTGTTGCTTTTTTTGATGTCACGCAGGCTGGCCCTCCGCGGGCGGGTAAAAAGCTTACGCTACTTTTTAGTCTTCTCCCAGGAGGTGATGTCGTCCCCATCGCCGCTGTTGTCGCTTTTATTGGAGCCCTCTGACCAGATCATCATGCTGGAGTTAACCGTGACTGTACCGTTCGTTACCTGACTATCGTAGTTTCCGTCCAGAATTACATGGAAGCGTCCATTGTGAGTGTTGTTAGCATAATCATGCCAGGGATCGGCATAAGGATCTCTTTGGCTTTCGAGAAAGACAATACCTCTCGTGTTGCTACCATTGAGAGCATTGATCATGCCGTCGTAGGTTCCACTTGCAGTCCGGTTTGCCGTCCAATCTGATCCGCTAGGGCAGGGAAGATAACCATATGTCTGGTTATACTGGCTGATGGCCAGTTTGAGGCTGCTGATCATGGCGCGGGCACGTGTTTCGTTTGCGCGTTCTCTGACGGTTTTCACGGTTGGAATCAGGATGCCAACCAGGATCATGATGATGGCGATAACGACTAAGAGTTCGATCAATGTGAATTGCCGACGGGGGGTGTTGCGTTGCATGGTGTATGTATCCTTATGGTTGTTGAAAGTGGGGCAGGCATCCCTGCCTGCCATGGTGCGTGATTGAATGCCATTTTCAGTTGCGGACTTGGCCCTCCCCAGACGGGGAAAGGCCTTTTACGGAAATCTATAAAATGTTGAATCCTCTAAACATGATTGAGGGTCGCGATATATCGAGATACCTATCTTCCGCATAACCGCTTGGGTTATAACTTTCTTTGAGCCTTCGAGTCTTTGTGGTGAGTAATGCAGGCTACTTTGTATTTCGTTCTTTGGCCATCGAAAGCGAAGCCGCGCGCAGTTCGTCCGGTGTGAACCATTCGCGTGCCGGACGTTTTTCCGTGAGCTGGAAAATGCTGCTCTCAATTTCCTGAATGTCTGCAAACAGGCTGTTTAGTTCTGCACCATTTTGGTTCAGTATATGTTTTACAATTTTGCTATTTGTTTGTGCTAACTGATAAAAGAGTTGTGCTGCCTGCATATATTCTTTTGCAGTATCTTCTCGCCGTTGGTCGAGCGCGCTCTCGGCGCGTTTTCGGAATCTTTGCGCGAGACGCATGTTCTTTGTATAATCTTCTTTATTTCCTTCCAGAATTGGTTGAAGAAGGCGTCGCATTATAGCCTGTTGAGAAGCCTGTTTTTCGCGGGCCCATTCATAGACGCGGTGCCGTCTTTTCAGTTCCTCGCGTTTTAATTTCTCAAGGTCGCGGTCTTTCTCGTCATCTCCCCACGAAAGACTTGAGAGATTCATGGTAATTAAGCCGAGAACAACTAGGATTTTATACCGCCTATGCATGCTATTCCTCCACGAAATTATATCGAACAACTTCGTATTGGTTCGTAACGATGTCCCGCCGGATGATGGCTTCAATTTTTTGTTCGGCCAGTACAGCACACCAGTTAGCGGTGTCGGCGGGATTAGATGTGTCGAAGTTAACCCAGTTGTCCGCCGGTTGATAGCCTGCGGTAGTTGGGTCAACAGGTAAATCGGAAAGGTCTCTAACAGCTTGAGCTGTGGCTATTACACGGAAGTAATTGTGTCTGAGGCATACAAGGTTTGCAATTTTACCAATGATTTCTTCCTGCTGGCGGTCGTTTTCCTGGTTGATGCTTACGCCCCCCGCTGTGCCGTCATAAAAATCGGTGATGTCCGCAAAAAACTTACCACGGTTTACGAACGGTGAACTGCCGTTTTGCGTGCCATTTTTATCCAGTATGGCTCTCACAAGTCCTGAGTCGTCCGTCGTATTCCCCGGTGTTCCACCATCGCCCCACACTTGAGCGGCAGTCAACGCAGTCGGGTCATTGGGGGAAAGGTAGTCAGCTCCAACAGTTAAACCGGCGAGAAGGGCCTGCCAAGCAAATGCTACGGGTGAGTTGAGGTTAAGTTTTCCGCGAGGCCCCGTGCCGATCTTTATCTGATCAATTAGAATACTGTCGCCATTCACGTAGTTTCGGGGATTGCCGCTGCCGTCGTAATTGTATTGTTTCAGATTTAGCGTGCACCAATCTTCTCCGCGGTGGATGGCACCGATTTCCCAATAGGTCTTCGGCGGTTCGTCTCTGACGAACGCCGTAGACACAGTTTCCGGATCGGTAGCAGTGCCGCCCCCCAGAACCTGAGTTGCATCTTCCGTATCACCGGGGGAGGCGGAGCTTGGGTCTCCGCTCGGATGTTGGCTGTTCCAGCTGTTGGAAGTGGTTGGAACCGCAGCATTAGAAAATCCGGACGAATGCCAGTCACGTGGGAGTGTGTTAGAGCGCGGGTCACCTACGCAGAAGTCGGCATAGCAATTATCGTCATCAGTGTTCATGGTATACGACGAAGCAGCTGACCCGACCGAAGCGACGTCTAGCAGGTCGCCCGTGGTAGCATCGTTTAAAGTTACGACAATGCGATCAATATTGATACTGACGCTGTAAGGCGATACAACGCCGCTATACGTGATGAAATTGTAAGTTGCCTCTGTGTAACCCGGATTCGACGAATTGTCGGCCTCATTTACCGTAACATTCCATGAAAGGGTCGCCCCTTCCTTGCTTACGTCAGTGAGTGTGCCGTCTGTAGACGGGGCTGTGCCGGGTATTGTATTGGCATAATCTATATCGAGTGTGAGATCTCCCTGTGTAACAGGGTTATTGGCGGTGAGATACATGTTCACGAGTTCGACGGTGACACCGATTCTAAGTTCCGAAGTCAGGCTGTCGTGCGATATGGATAACTGTATTTCGCTAATATATGGACATTCTTCTACACCCGAATACGAGACAGTACCCAAGCTTCTGTCTCCGCCTGACCAAGTTCCTGTGTTTCCACTGAAATCATGGGTGGTATGCTGATTAGAATCGCAAAAATCGATAAAATTTGCCGCTACTTGATTGGACACGTCATTGCCTGAAGAGTCAACAAGTCCACTGATCCATGGAATATTGGTTTTGAGGGTAGTCACCGTTGCCGCAGTGTCCCAATCCTGTATACCAATATTGTAGCGATTGCCAGTTTCTCCGGATTCCCATATTTCGTTTCCATTAGTATCACGGCAATATTCATTTTCGAGCGGATAGCTGAAAGGGAAAAGAATTTTGCTTGCTGTTTCCATTTTAGTAGCATCCATAGACGGTACAGCATTCCGAATGTGGCGTAGCGACAGCCACCGCAGTCCTGATGAAAGGCTAGTACGAAACTCGTCGGCCGAGACGCCGGCGGGCAGGGCATTTCCAAGGAAGATTTCGGAGGGGCTGAAACCGCGCCGAATTACGGAGGCGCTTCCTTCCGCGAACCCGGAATTTGTGTGAGAGCCGTTGCCGTCCCAGTCATCATAGATGTCTGCTGGTGGCCCGGCACCATAACCGGCAGTGTTATTTTCCTCCGTGTATGGCTCGCTGAAGTTCAGTATGCCATTAGGGTCGAGTTTCCCGGATTCATCAATGACTATGAAGGCGAGGCGTCCGATAATATCCCCGTTACCGTCACGAACATGTTGCCAACTGGCGCTGCCGGGGATATTGGGGGCGGAATATGTTGAAGGCGTATAATCAAAGCCGTAATTTACACGTAACGCCCTTTCCAAATCGACCTGGTCCGGGCTGACAGTATTTGTAGACACAAAGTAACGATGTCCAGCCCAGTTCGTAGAACCATTTTGAAAAATGTTGTCGGCTGTTATGCTTGTGCTTGGGAACGCATCGTGTTGAGCTGTTCCGTCATAGGTGTAATACAGGAAGGACAATGCACGTTCTAGGCTGGATTCTGTAAGCAAGCGGGCCGCATGCATATCACTGTATGTATCTGCCGCAGCCCTGTCCGTTCGTGCGGTCATTGCAAATGATAGGGCAATAACCATGAGAAGGGCTAGTACCCCAAGAACAAGGATCAAAGCTATTCCGTGCTCTGATCGGGGTCTTTTCGGAGGGTACTTCAATTCTTGCGAAGGGACAAAGTCAAAAGGTTGATAGTAATTACTCATTGGGCATTAATGACTTATTGAAGTTCCTCAAGTTACGGTAGGAAAACAATCCGTGTAAATGTCCGCAATGTTTTCCTCTTCTGTTCCTGCCACACGCCAAGGCTTAATGTGTCTTTCAGCCTCATTAAATTTTCGTCGAACAACGTTAGGGATATCTCGACAAAAGCTGGCAGTTGATTCGCTTCGTATGGCAGTGCTCCGGTTGCAAAGGCGGAACCATCCGCTTGGTGACAGGTTATAGTGACATCATCAACGCCCCGTATTACTTCTTGATAATCGCGGGTCGCAGGTGTATTTTGCCAGCCACTACCTGTGTTGCCGAAGAAATCCCACTGTGCATTGTTATCGCCAATGGCTTGGCGTTGCAGCGTATATTCGTTGGTGCCATTCGTAGAGTGGGCGTAAGTTACCTCACACAACCGTGATTCTTGTGAAGTCGTATCAATATCGGTGGGGCTAACTATGGTGATTATCTCCGGCATGCTCACGGGATCGTGATTATATATATAGAATGGGATTTCTTCGCCTAATGTATCGGACGCGACAGCATTTTTGATATCTCGGGCTAAAAGCTCCATTGCGATACGGGAATTTTCGTAGATTCTTGTGTTCGAACTGGTCCCCAGCCATGCTCGGCGTGCGGCTCCCGTGAATTGAAATAGTACACTCATCAGGATTACGAGAACAGCCATGGCCACGAGTAGCTCAACCAGCGTGAAGCACCGTTGTCCTGGACTCTCGTTTATTTGTGATTGTGTATTTCGTGTCATGTCAGGTGAATCCGTGCTTGTTACTCCGATATACCGGTCAGCGTTTGAACAATTCGAGGTGGAAGAGCTTTTTCTCCCGTTCCGTATATGGCGCTGCCGCAGGCCAGCTTATTTCAGCATCTAATGCGGTTGCATATTCGTAGGGCATACTTGTGCTATTTATCACGACTTGGCTCCGCCAGATCACCATAATCCCCTCAAAGTCGAGTATGTCGGTACCCGGATCGTACTTCCCGGCGGTACCTCCGTCCTGATCTGAGTATTGAATTATTTTGAACCGGCGTGTTTGGGTAGTTCCGGCTGTGCCGAATTGGTATAAAGTTTCCCTTTCGTTGAGCGCATCACCCGATGTTTCGATATTAAAATTGTCCCAGTCAACGGCACCATCGCTTGGCCGGTTTTCGAGCAGTACGGAATTATCGTCGTTACCAGCAGCACTATCCCAGACATAAGTGGTCCATCCCCCAGGTGCGCGTATGTTGTTTTCAAGCATGTGTAGCAATTCATCTGCCGCACCAGTGGCGTAGGTAGAAGCCATCGCGTCCCGGCTGGCGTTGGCGCCTACCGGGAAGAGCGCGAGTATACTGACTACTCCGATGGCGATGACACCGAGCGCCAGCGTGACTTCAATCATATTAAAGTAGCGGATGCGATGCCGAGACAGATTCGAGGGGATAAAGGCGTGCTTTTGTGTGCGAGTGTTCATTCCACCTTAACTCTTCCGGTGAAGGGATTGATATGAATTTCGCGCCAGTTTTTTGCTTCACCTGTTTTCTGGGTAAGCTGGATACCCGAGTCATAATAGCCTTGGGCGATGGTGATGACGTGGGTGCTTGAAGCGGCGAGCGCGCCCGTGGGCCGGAAAACTATGGCGCGTGCATCAAGGTCGTCGTCGGTTCCATCATCGTCGACATCTACTTTAACCTGCATGCTGCAGTTGTCGGTTGGCGATGCCGGTAGAGACGCACCTTCGGCCCTGTCACTTTGGGTGATCTCGAAGACCACCGCGCCTGTCGGCAGAAATTCCCAGCTGGTGTCTGGAACGGGGGTGTACGTGCCCGTTTCAGTATCCGATTGACAGGCATGTATGGCGACCGCCGCGGTATCGTTGGAGAATGTGGTGTCGTCCGGCAGCACAACCGCCACGTACTTGCGGTTGGCAATGGCGTATTGCCGTGCCATACGGAGCTGTCCGGTCACGGCTCGCACGCCGGCATCGACGCCGGTGCCCACGGTCATTTTATCGAACGCCGGGCCGGCAATGGCCATGAGGATTCCCAATACGACCATGACCACCAACAATTCGACCAGTGTGAATCTCGACGCCATCGACGCTCGGCGTCCGCGACTTTTGTCTGCATGGGGAACAGGATTGTTCATGTGAATCTCGCCATGGCTGAGTCCATATAAATACAGTCGCTCAATATGCCGTGCGTTTAGAATACGTCAAATATAAAGCTACTCAACAGATTTGCTCCACACTACGTACTTTCCCCCCCCTTTTAACGATAAAGACCCTGACGGCGGGGGAGATGTTGCGTGTCTCGTAGAAAAAGTTTCCGGGTTACGATCAAAAACGCCAAACCCTTTGAGATTTGGAATCTTTGAGATGAAGAAAATCACCTCAAAGACTCAAAGACTCGAAGCACTCTCGCGGACAAGAATCGGTGACCGGCTGACGAGAGCGGGCGACGATTCACCTTCGTCGCGGACGTGCGGTGTGTCGGCACAGTATTGCGGTCCTCTCGGGCCGCATAGACTCACGAGCGATTATGCTGGCGGCACGGAGGCCCTTCCCACATGTGGGACAATCTCATCGCGGTATGGGTGTAGGGGAGTGTGTGAGTATGGGGTTACATCACACCGCACACGCACGAGTATCGCGGTTTTCCCGGCTCGGGATTTACCGACACAACACGGGCGGCCCGGAGAACCGCCATACTGACCGCCCACGCACACGGACGCCTCCATCCACACCCCACATCCGGTACCAGCGTGGCCAGATCCTATGCCAAAAGGACGGGTAGGCCTATACTCGCATCAGACTGTTTGGTTTATTGTAAAGGGTATGTATATTGCGTATAGAACGTATATAAAAGGTATGTCGGGAGGCTGTCATGCGCAGGAGACACTTTACGTTGCTCGAGTTGCTGGTTGTTGTTGCGGTGATCGCGGTTTTGAGTGCCTTGCTGGTACCGGGTCTGGTGGCGGCGAGAGAGCGCGCAAGAGGGGTGTTGTGCACCAGTAATCTCCGGCAGGTGGGGGTTTTGATCACCATGTATGCCGGTGACAACGACGATTGTTCGATGCCGGCTGACTTTGGCGGTGCGATTGACAGCTGGATCAACTTTGCCTGCGCCGAGTTGAATGCTTCACCGGCCATGTTTGCCTGTCCCGCCATGAAACCCGATGAATGTTTCGACCCTTACGGAGGGAATATCGCGCCTTATAACGCGGTGACCGAGGCCTCGTATGTGATGAACACGGTACGTCGCGGTCAGTGGACCGGGGCGGTGCTGGGTGGGAACCCAGCCTTGTGTTGCGGATTCGGGGATGGGACCGCCGAGGTTGTTCATTTCGGGGAAGTTGGCCGACCGCACAAAAAGATTATGGTGGTTGACGCCTTGCAGGGTATCACATCACAGGATGCCAGGGGCATCGTTTATTTTCTTGAAACAGACCACGGCCCCATTCCCGACGACCGTGACGTGGGAATTCATCACAGTGGCGGCTACAACGCCTTGTACGGTGACGGTCATGTCAAGCATATGGGGCAGAGCAATGCCGAACAATGGGCGGCGGTACAGCACTGACGGGGACATGCCTTTCCCCTTCCGCCATCTTTAACGGTGACCGACCACGGATGCCGATTACGGCCGACGGTCCACCGCGACTATCCGCCGGAAACCGACCCCCTCAGTCCGACAGGCTGCCAGTATGTTTTTTTACACAAGCATCCCATGGGATCGATCAGAGCGAAAGATTACGGGAAAGATTACGGTAGAAACACTTCAAAACCGTACTTTTTGGAGTGGACTCAAAATTCAACATGTTTCCACTCGCAATCCTGGTCGTTTTACAGAAAACCGAGAAGAACCGTTTTCGCAATTTTTGTTCTTGGTTCGTGGTTCCTGGTTCCTGGTGCGTGGTTTTGAACTGAGAACGAAGCACCACGAACCACGAACCACGAGCGACCCGCGCGAAGGGTATTTCGCAGGAGTCTATTGACATTGAACCTCTCGTTGATTATCTTCTTCAGGCGCGTGGGACGAGGCACTTGGCGCACGCTTTGCGATGTCTGTATGTTGTGCCACAATAAATTGAATACAAAGGAGATACGACGTTGGAGAGTCTGACCCCGAAACACATGTTTTTTACCAAGGGTGTGGGATTTCATCGAAATAAACTGCAAAGTTTCGAGCTTGCCTTGCGTGATGCCGGCGTCGAGAAATGCAACTTGGTGCAAGTATCGAGCATTTTTCCTCCTGATTGTAAGATTGTGTCGCGAGACGTTGGCGAGCAGGAGTTGAAGGCTGGGCAAATCACGTTCGTCGTGATGGCTCGTGAAAGCACCGACGAGCCGCATCGTCAGCTGTGTGCCGCGATCGGGTTGGCGCGTCCGAAGAACAAAACTCAATACGGCTACATCAGTGAGCATCACGGGTTTGGGCAGACCATGAAGCAGGCGGCCGATTTTGCCGAGGACCTGGCTGCCACGATGTTGGGATCTACGCTGGGTATTGAAGTGGATCCCGACGCGGCGTGGGATGAACGGAAAAAGGTGTACAAGGTGGGGGCCAACCGTCAGTTTGTCAGTCGCAGTATTGCTCAGACGACACGCGGTCACAAAGACGGGCTCTGGACAACCGTGGTGGCGATGGCGGTTATGCTGCTGCATTAGCCTGCAACAGACTCTTGCGAAACAGCCTTCGCCGAGTTGTTCGTGGTTCTTCGTTCTTAGTTCAAAACCACGCACCAGGAACCAGGAACTGAAATTGCGAAAAAACGACATTTCGTAATTTTCCATAGTCTCCAAAATAAAGAGCATACCATGAACCATTCTTCCATGTTCGAGGGGGCGCCGGATATTGTGCCGCCGCGGTTGGGAACGGATGCCGGCATTGAAGATTTAATGACGCTTTATGGGCAGACCTCGTTCGAGGCGCGCAATGTCTATCGCGGCGCCCGTCTCTACCAGCGCATGATCGATGAGGGCGATACCATTTGGCTGGGGATTGCCGGCGCCGGTGTGGCGGGCGGCATGGGGGGTATGATCGTTTCGCTTATCGAAGCCGGTTTCATCGACGTCATCTGTTCGACCGGCGCCCAGGTTTATCACGACCTTCACTTTGCGTTCGGGTTGCCGGTAAAAGCGATATCTCCCTATATGAACGACGACGATTTGAGGCGGCACGGTGATACGCGTATCTACGATATCGGGATTCGCGAGCGGGAAACACTGGAAGCACAAGACGAATTGATCCGGCAATTTGTGAAGGAACGCCATTCGCTGCTGTGCGGGAAGTCGCTGTCGACGTGGGAGTTCAATCACCAACTGGGGCTGTGGGTTGCCGAGACCGCGCCGTATCCCGAGCGCAGTTTCACGGTAGCGGCGGCCCGGGCCGGCATTCCCCTTTTCTGGGATTCCCTGAGCAATCATTCCATTGCCATGAACCTCATTCGAACGGACAGGGAAGGGTATCCGGTCCAGTTATCTCCTCAGAGCGATATTGTCGATTCCGCGGCGGTCGCGTATGCTGCCGGCGGCACGGGCTTTGTCGAGCTGGGCGGCGGCGGCCCCAAGAATTTCATTCAGCAAACGGGGCCGACGATCAGCCAGATACTGCACCTTGATTTTGCGGGGGCGGATCGTGGGTTGCAGATTGGGACGGCGGTCGAGCGCGAGGGCAGTCTTTCCAGTTGCACATTCGGTGAAGCCGTAACCTGGGGGAAGTATCGTTCCGCGGACATGGAGAAGCTTGTGCAGATATGGGGGGAGTACAGCATCGTTTTTCCGTTGCTGGCTGCCTACGTCCGAAAAGTCTGCGAACCCCGTCCGTCGAAACGTCTCGTGGATGGTATGGGACGCATGAGGGAGGGCTTGTTGGCGGTGTGAAGTCCGGCAGGTCGCGGGACTCAGCTCGTGCGATGCGTCACACCGTGCGGGACACCATGCCGGAACGCCACAACCACGAACGACTCGCGCGGAGGCTATTTCGCAAGGCATGCTAAGGTTTACCCGCCTCAGGAGGGCATGGACTCCAACAAGCGCCGCCCCCGCAACTGGCGGTTTACCTTGATTTCTCACGATGGGTTGACATTCGGCGGGGGGCCTAATACCTTTGCGCGGGTCGCTTGTGAACAATAGTGGTGGGAATTAAGCCATGGGCACGACGGACTGGAAAAAAGCAGTGCGCGAATCTCTCCCGCGCAACGTGGTGGTTTTGGGCGTTGTTTCATTCCTCACGGACGCTTCCAGTGAAATGGTCATGTGGACGTTTCCCTTTTTTATCGCGCTTCTAGGCGGTGGCGCCGTGTGGGTCGGTGTCGTGGAAGGATTACGCGAGAGTCTTGCCAGCTTGTTGAAACTGGCCAGCGGTTGGTTTTCGGACCAGGTTGGGAAGCGCAAGGGGCTGGTTGTGCTTGGGTATGGCATATCGACATTCGTCAAGCCCATGCTTGCGTTGGCGGCCGTCCCCTGGCATGTGCTGGCGTTACTTGGTGTTGAGCGTATCGGAAAGGGGGTTCGCACGGCTCCGCGGGATGCTTTGATTGCCGGGGTCGTGAGTGAGGAGCATCGCGGAAAAGCGTTTTCATTCCACCGGCTCATGGATCACGGCGGTGCGGTCGTCGGGCTGCTGGCCGGGACCGGTCTGGTGGCTTTCCTGTTTCCGTACTTCAGGGACCTGGGGGATAAACAACCGATCGATGTGTTCCGGTTCATGTACATACTTGCGGCGGTTCCGGCTGCCCTCGCTGTGCTTGCGGCTTTGATCTTCGTGCGCGAAAAAATGGTGCCCACGAAGCGCGTCAAACTTTCGTTCCGCGCCGGTTATGACCGGCGGTTCTGGTACTTTCTGGGCATTCTTGTAATCTTTGCCTTGGGGAATTCCAGCGACATGTTTCTGATCCTGCGTGCCGGGGAGGTTTTAGGATACGATATTGTGCTGAGTGATGCGCAGCGGGCTGAGATGGCAACATCGTGGCAGTTTCCCTGGCAGCTGCCCCTCATGTTTCTGGCCTTATCGTTTGCCAAAGGATTGTTTTCCATGCCCGGGGGTATTCTGGCGGACCGCATCGGGCGCGCCCGCACTTTAGGCCTGGGTTGGGCGGTGTATGCGGTTGTCTATCTGCTGTTCGGCTTTGCCACGCATGCGTGGCACGTGTGGGGGCTCTTTCTGGCTTACGGTCTGTTCTACGGATTTACCGAAGGGGTGGAGAAAGCGGTGGTGGCGGACTTCGTACGGCCGGAAGTGCGGGGCTCGGCTTACGGCTTGTATGCATTCGCCGACGGCATTGCCAAGTTCCCCGCCAGTTTGCTGCTGGGGATCCTTTACCAAGCGTTCGGAGCCGGAGTGGCGTTTTGCTTTGGTGGATTATGCGCGGCGCTGGCCTGCATTTTTCTGTTCGTGCTTGTTGGGGGGTCGCCAAAGCCTTAATAGGGGTTACCTTCCATACACATATGCGTCTGTCTCTACATTCGGTATTGGACACTTCTGTCATGCGTGCTACGGCAAGTCACTGTGACCATTCTTCAATGGGGCTGTATGAGCCGGTATTCCGTCTCGCCCTGCGACTGACCATTTTGGCTCTGCTTCTTGGGGCCACTCCTTTCAGTCGCGCCGGGGCAATCGTCATGAACGATGGACATGTGCGCCTCGGGGACGTAACTGAGGAGGGTCAAGTGCTGCTGGTAAAGGTTAAATACGGTAATGTCCGGATAAACTTGGATGAGGTGTACTGGTACGACACGGACGATACCGTCAAAACCTATTATGCAGCGGCGCAAAAGGCGCTGGCGGCGGGAGAGCCGCGGGCTGCCGTACGATTGCTCCAGATAAGCGTCAAAAAGGAACCTCAGTTTCAGAACAGAGCACGGCGCGCCATGGCGGCTATCCGTGAACAGCGATTGCGTCAAAGCCATTCCGCTGAGTCGGAACCAGCACCGGACGCACCCACGGGCATGAGCGACGCGGACAGACCGGCTGTGCGCAACAGTGAACCTTCGCCGGTATCTCCTGACGAACTGAATGAAACATTCAACCTCAGACTATGGGATGACACAAGTCTTTGGAACGATGAGCCGGTTATCGTTGCGAGACGATTGCAGTGGCCACGGGAGTCCAGAACCAGCTATTCCGAGAGTTATCGGCTTTATCCCTCCCCCGATTTCAGGGTGTTGGGTACGCGGCCTTATTCTTTGGCCATGTACGCGGAAAACGGGGAAATAGGGTTGAGTTCCATTGTTTTTGCAAATAAAGGGTATTGCGTGCCTGCCACATGGGAACGATACCTGCGCTATATGGGTATTCAGGCCGATATGTACGTTCTGGCTGTGGCGGCTCATACCGGTTACGGCGGGGGTACTTCACCAAGAGCTTTGCA
>JAIPIM010000057.1 GCA_021734725.1 Minisyncoccota bacterium
CCTCATTGATTGGGCCTTCTCACCATGCCAACTCCGGATCCGCGGTAAGGCGTTCAAGCCGCTGTTCACAAATCTCGTCACGCTTGTCTTCACGCTCACTCATCCGTTGCTTCAGTTCGTTGACTCGGTCTTCCAGTTTTTCAATCATTTCCTTATGTCGCTGAAGGCGTGCATCAAATGCAGTTCTCACCGCTTTGCGCAGTTGTTCGCGAAACGCCCGGCGCTCGGCATCCGTCTCTGCCTGGTGGTATTTACGACTGAGTTCGATGCATTCCTTGTCCTCGGCGGTCATCATGGCGCCCAGCCGCCGTTTCATTCTTTGATGTATCCGCTCGCGCAGTTCATTCCGAAATTGCTCAGGGTGTTCTCTGCGAAGGTCCATAAGCCGTTCGTATTCCTCCGGATTCTGCTCCTTCAGATCCGCTACAAATTCCTGGACTCTGTCCAGTTCTCTATGCCCCACCCCTCTTCTGTGACCGGGTCCCCGTGCGTCACCCTGAAGAGGGCCTGGATAGTGCTTACCCTCGTCCGGACCTTGTGCCTGCGCACCCCAGACAAAAGTCAGGGTAATCATAAGAGTCAGCAATAAACCGACCCCCTGTCTTACGGTCAATGTCTTCATGGCCTGTTCTCCTTAGTCTGTTGAGGCTGTAACTGTTCCGTTCAAGTCCAGCATTTCCAGTTCCGCTGCAATCAGCATCATTTCTTCTTCCATGGTGACGTCCTGCCAGGCGGTGAGCTTCCCGTTTTCCGGTACCGTGGGGCTGTTAATCATCACGGTCCACAGGACCGCGGTGAATACGGCAAGTATTACAGCGGCCGCCGCCAGCCAAGAATGGCGTGCATGGAATGCATGGAACGCTGCATTGCGAGCGTCCTTTGCCGCCTGACCTTGTCGCATGCGAGCGGTCCGCAGGATGCGTTGATCCAGAACAGACGGCGGTTCCACCCGCGGAACAACGTCTCCAGCACGCTTGAGCGCCACCGCAAACGAACGGCAGGCCTCGCAGGTTTCAAGGTGAGCTGCCACCGGCCCGGGCAACTTGTCCCGCGTTGTCTCAATGATTATTGTCTGCGCCTGTTGGCATTTCATGATGTCACCTGCCGGTTTTCACTATTATTATACGGGTCAAACCCTGTCCTCGTGGTTATTCCACATGCCCAACAGCCATTCCGCCTGCACGCCATTCTGCCAGTGCATCGCGAAGACGGGCAACCGCATATCGCATACGCCCCAAAGCTGTATTGATACTGGTGGCCTGGATGCGCGCAATCTCCTTGAATGAAACACCGTCACGCCGCAGTAGAAACACCTCGCGCTGCTCCGCCGGCAAGTCCTCAACAGCCTTGGCAAGTGCAACCATAAGTTCATCATGATCAACGGTTTGGTCTGGCGACGGTTGCGAATCCTTTGAGGTGATCCTCTCCGATAGAGCCTCCCGGCGGCGGTTCTCGCTTCGGAAATGGTCGATGGCAAGATTATGCGCAATGCGGAAAGCCCAGGAGATAAACTTCTGCCGATCGCGATACGCCGGCAGTTTGTCCAAGATACGCATCCAAACTCGCTGATAAAGGTCATCCACCACCTCAACCTGTCCTGGAAGCATTGTGTTGAGGTAGGAGTACAGCGGTTTTCGATACCTATTGTAAAGAGTTTCGAATGCAGCTTCATCGCCGCTCCGATAGTGTTTTATGAGTTCGCCGTCCGTCACTGCGGCATCGACTCCTGGCTGATCATTCTCACCCATAAAACGAATGAATCCGGCTGTTAGTATTTGTCACGCCATGTTTTTTCAATGATAAATCTGGACCAACTGCCAGCTGCCAAAGACGAGCAGGAAAACGCCAAAGGCATCAAGAATGCAGTCAATTAGGGCTG
Source organism: Minisyncoccota bacterium (assembly GCA_021734725.1). GTDB lineage: Bacteria > Verrucomicrobiota > Lentisphaeria > Oligosphaerales > MVZH01 > JAIPIM01. Next base: position 1,880 of record JAIPIM010000057.1, read on the forward strand.
CCCCTCCATAAAAAGCAGACTGTCCGGTCAGCAATCCGACCACAACGAGAGTGGCCCCACCCACTACACACATCCAGGCACCGCGTTTTCTCAACATTTTCCATTTCCCCTTCGTACGTTCTACCGTGCGTTCAGCGGTTCTCCGACAGAACGGGCGCCAGCACCACGCGAAATCCAATATCGGGGGTTGTGTCCCGCGCAGACACGCTGTTGCGATAGGCAAACCCGCAAAGATTTCCCGCATTTCGCCAACTCCCGCCGCGCACGACACCCAGCACACCGGTGTCCGGTCCAGTGGGGTCCACTTTGGCCTCTGGTGAATATGAACCATACCAATCCGAACACCACTCCCACACATTCCCCTGAATATCGTGGATTCCCCAGGGGTTTGCCGCCAGTCTGCCGACCGGTTGCGTATGGTGCCCACTGTTCTTAGCAAACCATGCATAATTATCCCGCGCCGCAGTGTCCTCCTCCGCTCGGCCGGCACGAACGCAGTACTCCCATTCGGCTTCTGTTGGCAGTCGATAGACATAACCATGCGGCAGTCTGCCGCCATCCCGCTCCCGGCGCGTAAGCCATCGACAGAAGGCCTTCGCATGCTCGCGATTTACGTAACAGACGGGAAAATCGTCTTTCGCCGACATGGCTGAATTTTTCCGGAAATGTTGCAGGTAAGTTGCCGTTCCGTACCCGGGCAAGCTGCCGCCTTCTGATTCGAGATAACGCCGATAGGCCGCATTCGTCACTTCGTGAACGCCGACCCAAAATGCATCCGTCAGACTGACGCGATGCCGAGGCCGCTCATCGGCCCGCCCCTGCAAGGATCCCATGACGAAATCCCCCGGTGCCACCGGTACGAATTCAAGATCGCTTCCCGGCACGCGCCACGGCAGGCCTTGCGTGGGCGGACCCCACGGCCGCAGCGACGCCGTCAATTCCTGACGCCCCGGGTGCTTCACAACGTAATTGAGGCGAAATGGTTGATAGTAAGTGTTCCCGGAAGGAGGACGATGTACCGTGATCGTGTACGTCTCATGAAGCTTCAGAGGGACAGTGCATGGTACTCGGTCAGCTTGGTCAGCTCCATTGATCGATACACGAGCGTCAACGGTTTCTTTCCCTTCAATGTCCACTCGAATTGTCAAGCGAGGGACGAGTTCGCGTTCAGCTTTTTCCAACAGGTCCTGCACCCGCCGGGACCCCGGCTGAATAGTGAGAGCCCGTTGCGCCTCCCGCTTCGCAACCATCCAGTCATTGCTTGCCCCTGCCGCGGATGCTCGCGCCAATGCATTCTCAAATTGGGAGATCCTGAGCCCTTCTTCCGCTGCTTTATCAGACTCGTAACCGGGAATCGCAAGTGCATCCCGATAGCGACGCTCGGCAAGCGCCCATTGCCTGCTTTCCAGTGCTTCTCGCCCTTCGGTAACGGCAGCCTCGAAACGCGCGCGACCACGTCGTTTTTCTGCGTATTCAGTGACACTCTTCAATTCCGCTACAGCCCTTGACCACGCGCGCTCGGCATCCTGAAAAGCGCCTTTCGAAACCAACTGCACGGCGCTCTCGGCAAGAGCCTTTGTTTTTTCCCATTTTGCTCCGCCATATTCTTCCAGGGTCCCCACGGTCACACCGGCGAGCAAGTCCTTGTATTCACGCTCAGCCACGCGCGCCGCCTGCCGTGTATTCGATTGTTCCGCCGCCTTTTTGTACTGTACGGTTGCCACTTCCCAGCTCTGCAGGGCCTCCCCGTATGCGCCAGCGGCAAAAGCATCCTTGCCCGCCTGCTCAAGACCATCCGCACTCCGCCACAAGGGAGGGGCGTGGATCTCTGCTTCAGCCGTCATTGCCGCCTCCCTGGCTATACCCAGTTCCACCAACTTAGCTTCCGCCAAACGGTGTTGGTCCGCCCTTGCCACGAGAGATGTTGCACGGGCAATGGCAGTCCGGTACTTGGTTTCGGCCTGCGGATATTGCTCGGCGTCATACAGTGAGTTGGCAGATTGGTAAAGCGCGTCTATCTGCCGTGTCTCCCCTGTTATGAATTGTTCGTCGGAAAGGTCCTGCAAGGCGGCAAGCTTGGCCTCGGCCTCACCCCGTACAGACGTGGCGCTGAGCAAAGCTTGGGCAACCGCCGCCCGTTGCTGCAACTCCAATGCTCGCTCGTGCTTCGGCGACATCTCCAGAATGTCTACCGCATACTGCTCGGCTTTCGTATACTCTTTACGACTGTACGCAATCACACCTTCACGTATGAGTCCACGAATGCGGGCCCGACGCCTGCGCGATAGTTCGTAGAGACTCTTGACTCGAAAATCCCGCACTTTCTGCGCGGCTTTCTCGGACTCCGAATTTAGATACCACTGGTACCCGTACAGGGTGGTCAAGAAAAAAACGGCGAACACACAAACGCACACTGCCACACGAGACACAGGAGCCAGACAACGCCGACAAAACGCCAGAGGATCGTCGTCCGCTGCAACCGCCCCGTCCAAAAACGAACCTTCGGTCGCACCGTATCCCGCTCCCGGCACCAGCGGGGCGTCCTCAAGCTCGTCCGCCCTCGCGGCCGCTTGTACGAGAATGCTGGCAATGCTCGCTTCGTCCAGGTTACAGTCACCCGCTCGTGCGTCAGGGACGAAATGGGCCTCAAGGTTATCTCTCAGACACAGCTGGGCCAGTGCTTCAATCCCCTCCCAACGGCGATACTTGGCGTAACACAGACGGCCCCCGTCGAAGAATAGACACCCCGTGCGATCATCCGCAGGGACGAACACATCCAACTTACCGGTACGCCCACCTTCAGCGAGAAACTGGACTGCGTGAGGAAGTTCGTCACGGTTCAACGAAAAAGAGGTGCCCGATGCTTCATGGTCCATCGCACTGCCAGTTACGTCCATCGATCGGGGCCACGCAGGCTGAAAAATAAATTTCCGACATCGTTCAAAAAACCGTTTTTTTTGCAACTTTGCCATAACCGTATCAGGTTCCAATGCCGCGAGCTTGCGGTCGTCAACAAAAGCTCGCCTCTTGCTGGACGCCATGGGAAAAGGCACGCACATGGGTACGATACCTTTTAGTGGAGGGGCTTTCTAGCGCCCTTACATGTTAATTCGTTGCTCCTTGACGACGCTACATATTGCATGCACCGGGGCCACGACATTCGTAAGGCGATGGCAAAGCATCGTTGTCGGATTATGCGGTCTCCGTGCACCAACAGAGCACCGCCCAGAGGGGTGACATTTCCCGGGGCCGAGCAACCCAACCCGAACCAGACCGAGCCAACCACGGGACATCCTGGTTAGATTAGGAATTAGCAAGTCCCATGCCACATGCAAATCATGCATGCCGGCAGGTAATGAGGACATCGCCTCGAGACCTGGTGAGGCCGCCGCCTCACTCAAATAAGGCGCGTGCAAACAAGTCCGGATCGAACGGTTGGAGATCGTCAGTCTGTTCACCGAGCCCCACGAAATACACCGGGTAACCCAGTTCTTTGCAGATGGGTACAACAACCCCTCCCTTCCCGCTGCCATCCAGTTTGGTCAGGATCAACCCGGTGAGGTCACAGACCCGACCAAACTCCCGTGCCTGCATGAGGGCATTTGTGCCCGTCGAAGCATCGACTGTAAGCCAGACTTCGTGAGGGGCCCCGGGGCAGGCCTTATTCAGTGTCCGCCGTACTTTGGCAAGCTCATCCATGAGCTCTTTACGGGTGTGCTGACGGCCCGCGGTGTCCACAATTAAAACATCCATGCCACGACTGCCGGCGGCGCTGGCCGCATCATAAGCTACCGCCGCCGCGTCGCCGCCGCGTTGCCCCGCGATCACTGGACAGCCCACCTTGTCTCCCCAAATCTTCAGTTGCTCGATGGCAGCGGCGCGAAACGTATCGCAGGCAGCCAACATCACCGACTTACCGTCACTCCTCCATTGATGCGCCAGCTTACCCGCCGTGGTGGTTTTTCCGCTGCCGTTGACTCCAACGATCATAATCACGGTTGTGCCGTCAGACTGGAATTTCGGCTCACAAATCCCATTCTCCACCAGGACACGCGTCAGGTCTTCATGCGCGATTTCGAGGATATCCTCCGCCGTCGAAATCTCGCCTCGTTCATAACGGTCGCGGATATCATCGACCAGGCGCATACTGATATCCACCCCAAGATCCGCACTTAAGAGTGCCGCCTCAAGATCCTCGAACGATTCTTCGTCCCACGTGGTGCGGTCACCGAATGCCCCCCGGATTCGCCGCACAAGGGTCGTCTTGGTTCGCTGTAATCCGTGCTTGAAAATTGTAAAAACCGATGTCATACCGTCGTCTTTTCTCGTTCTCTCAGTATCTTGTCCAGAATTCCATTGATGAAACGTGGCGAGTCTTTATCCCCGTACTCCTTGGCCAGTTCAATGGCCTCATTGACCGCCGTGACCGGCGGAATCTTTGCAACGTACAGAAGTTCACCCCCTGCAAGCCGCAGAATATTGCGGTCAATCATACTCATTCGATCCAATGACCAATGCTCGGCGACAGCCTGGATGCGCTGGTCAATGTTGTCTTTATTCATCAGGACTGCATCAACAATGGTTTCCGCAAACGCCCTTGCGCGTTCAAGGTCGCACCCTTCCGGTACGTCATCGCTGCTCTCGACGCGCTGCCAAAAGTATTGACGTTGCTCCTCCGGATCACCCCAGGCATGGCGAACATCAAGTTCGTATAGTGCCTGAAAGGCGCAGGCTCGAGCAAATCGGCGACAACGCTGAAAACGCTTGCCGCTATTTTCAGGCACTGGGTTTGTGGCGCTCATTTCGCCTCCGGCAGTTGCTTCATCAAGTTAGCCATTTCAATAGCACTGGACGCGGCATCGGCACCACGATTTCCAGCCTTGGTACCACTGCGCTCAATGGCTTGTTCTATCGTCTCGGTGGTAACGACACCGTAAATGACAGGCAGTTCATAACGGGCTGAAACTTGCGCCAGCCCCTTGGCCACCTCGGCATTGATGTATTGAGCGTGTGCCGTGGCCCCCTGAATAACAACACCAAGCGCAATCACTGCGTCATAGCGTCCGCTGGCCGCCATTCGGGCCGCCGCCGCGGGTACTTCGAAGGACCCAGGCACCCAGGCAACCTCAATCGCATCCGCACTGCCGTTGTGGCGCAGAATGCAGTCGACCGCACCATCCAACAACTTGGCGGTGAAAAATTCGTTGAACCGACTGCAGACAATCCCGAACCGCAACCCTTCAGCCACTAGCGTTCCTTCGTATACCGTGCCGATAGTGCCTTTCATTTTTCTGCTCCTCTGTTTATGGTCTACTCCAACAAATGCCCCATCCGTTCTTTCTTCGTCCGAAGATAGTCTCGATTTTCTTCGCCCGGCACCATTACAATAGGGACCCGTTCGACAATTTTCAGCCCGTAGCCTTCGAGACCCACGATTTTCTTGGGATTGTTGGTCATCAAACGGATACTCTTGATCCCGAGGTTCAGCAGGATCTGCGCCCCAAGTCCGTATTCACGAAGATCGGGAGGAAAACCAAGCTTGACATTGGCATCAACCGTATCCATTCCATGATCCTGCAAGTGGTAGGCATGCAGTTTATTCACCAAACCAATCCCGCGCCCTTCCTGCCGCATATAGACAATCACCCCCTGCCCCCGTGCATCGATCATTTTCATGGCTGCCTCAAGTTGCTGCCCGCAGTCACAACGACACGAGTGAAATACATCCCCCGTCAGGCATTCACTATGCACTCGTACTAGCACATCCTCACCGCCCTTGACGTCCCCCTGAACCAGCGCAAGATGTTCCTTGCCATCGGTCTTCGATATGTAACAGTATAGGTCAAAGGTCCCGAAGGCCGTTGGTAACTTGATAACGCGGTTGAGTTCGACCAGACTCTCGGTCTGCCGGCGAAATCGGATCAGGTCAGCGATACACCCGAAAGCCAAGCCATGCCCCCTGGCAAAGGCCTTCAAGTCCGGCACCCTCGCCATGGTCCCATCCTCTTTCATGATTTCGCAAATGACGCCCATCGGCTGGCGCCCCGCCAGACGAGCCAAGTCTACCGCTGCCTCAGTGTGCCCGGCTCGAACCAGTACGCCCCCCACCTGCGCAAGCAGCGGGAAGACGTGCCCCGGTATCACAAGGTCCTTTCGCTCGGCATTGGGATCCCCCAGTTTTTCTATGGTTCGCGCACGATCGTACGCGGAGATTCCGGTCGTCACGCCATCGCGAGCGTCAACACTTACCGTGAACGCCGTGTGAAACGGGTCGTCGGGGCGCGCCATCTCACGTAATTCCAAGTCGAACGCACGTTCACGAGTCATCGGTACACATATCAACCCACGCCCATGCTTGGCCATGAAATTAATCGCTTCAGGGGTAACCGCGTCCGCCGCAATTACCAAGTCGCCCTCGTTCTCCCGTGATGCATCATCCGTGATCACCACCATATCGCCTTTGGCTATCGCAGAGATCACATCTTCAATTGGATCAAACATACCTGCCATTTCCCTAACCTGATCGGTACAGATACTTTACCCACGCTCGGTGGGACGGGCCTGTGTTCGAAACGATCTCGGACTCGCACGCGCACTCGTTCCGTTTGAAAAACGGCGTCGCACCCCATCCGAGACAGAACACACAGTCACACAGAGTTTGTGGCCAGTACGCAGAAGGGAGAAAAAGGCTTGAACGCGCACCTATCGAAACGAACTACTTTTCACAAACATCCCGCACCAAGCGCAGAACGCTCGCTCGACGGTACACCTCACGCATCTTCTCCCATCCAGACTGTACTGTCGGCTCCGGAATTGCACCGGATCGTTCCCGCCCGTAAGCGGGGGTCGTGGGCTCTAACCACCGGTCGGGACTTTCACCCGATCCCGAAGATACGACGATAGTATAGTCACTTTCATCGGTTTTTCCATGAACAACCATCTTGCCTGTTATCATTCCTGCGGTTATAGTATTGAAGTGAAAGTAACTATAGGAAAGTGATCTCGAATGATGGTTATGTACGGAACTCATCGACTTAGCAACCTGCAATTGCTGCTCGCTCTATTGCCCGGGCAGGGTTGCAGCCTGCTATAGTCGGTCCGACGATAAAGTGACGCGACAAAGCCTGCAGCCGACAGTGGTTGCAGGCTTTTTTTTATTGAATCCCGTACGATGAAACATAGTGCGCACCCAACTATACGGCTGGGAGAAAAACACAATGAACCATAGATATGCACAACCACCACCTCTGGACTTGAAGGATCGACAGTGGCCCGCCAATCAGATTACGCGAGCCCCCGTTTGGTGTGCCGTCGACTTGCGCGACGGCAATCAGGCTCTGCCGAATCCAATGACACCCAAACAAAAACGCCGATACTTCCAGATCCTGACGGAAATCGGCTTCAAAGAAATCGAGATCGGTTTCCCCTCAGCGTCCGCCGATGATTTCCAGTTCTGTCGTGACCTGATCGAGGAAGACCTGATCCCCGATGATGTCACTATATCAGTGCTGACACAAGCGCGAGACCACCTGATCAAGCGTACCATGGAAGCACTCAAAGGAGCAAGACAGGCAATCTGTCACGTCTACATTGCAAGCAGTGAGCTCCATATGCGCTACGTCTTCAAGAAGACAGCGGCAGAAACCCAGCAGACAGCCGTTGACGCAGTGCGTATGATTCGGGATGAATCCCAAAAGCTGACCGGCAGCACGATCCGCCTGGAATTCTCACCGGAAGAATTCACGGATACGGATTTGGATTTCGCCGTCGAATTGTGCGACAGTGTTGTGGAAACCTGGGCGCCGACCCCTGGAGAAAAGGTGATCCTTAACTTGCCGGCAACGGTCGAACGCCGACCGCCTAATCAGTACGCTGACATGATCGAGGCGTTTATCAAGAAACAGCAGCAGCGGGACTCATCGGTGATATCCATCCACAGCCACAACGATATGGGGTGCGCGGTCGCCGCATCCGAAATGACGTTGCTGGCGGGCGCGGACCGAATCGAGGGAACCCTTTTCGGACATGGCGAACGCAGCGGTAATGTCGACTTGGTGACGCTGGCGCTGAATCTCCAATACCTGGGTCTGGATACCGGCCTGGACTTTTCACGCATCGAACACATACGGGATGAACTGGTCGATCTGACGTCCATGCCGGTGCATGCCCGCCATCCCTACGCGGGCGAACTGGTTTTTACAGCGTTCTCAGGATCGCATCAGGACGCCATTCACAAAGGGCTGACCAATATCGAAGCAATGCGAGAACACTTCGGCGGATGGAAAATCCCATACCTGCTCATCGATCCGCGGGATATCGGTCGCAGTTTCGAAAAGTTCATCCGCATTAACAGTCAATCCGGCAAGGGCGGCATCGCCCACATACTGCAGGCAGAGTACGGCGTTAAATTGCCCCGCACCCTGTTGCTGGATTTCAGCCGACACGTCCAGTCTTTGGCAGATCGCAGCGCACGCGAGGTCAATGCCACGGAAGTCTGGAATCTGTTCAAAAACATCTACGCCCGGCAGGACGGGCCGGTGCAATTACTCAACTATTGGCCACATCCGAACGCGGATGACCCCTCGCAAATCGACGGCGAAGTCCATGTGAAATACCAAGGCAAACGCCATGAACTGAAAGCATCGGGCTCCGGACCAATCTCGGCGTTCGCGCGTGCACTGCGACAGCTGCCGCTGCCGACGTTCAGTTTGGAAGAATACGAAGAAGATGCCATCGGGAAATCGGCGGACGCTGAAGCTGTGGCATACGTTCGCCTGGACAACGATGAACAGAAATCTTCGTTTGGGGTGGGGTTCGGCCCAAATATTGACCAGGCAGCCGTGCGCGCTATAGTGGCCGCACTTAATGGATTTGCCAGACAGGAAGCGCAGTCCTAAGTGAACCCTGCGCGAAAAAGCACCGGGAGCCTGGTGCATGTCCGTTATCCTACGCTTCTATGAAGAACTGAACGATTTCCTGCCGCGCCATCGTCGCAGGAAATCGTTCAGCGTACCCTATACCGAACCGCGCTCCGTAAAGGATCTCATCGAATCGCTGGGCATTCCCCATACTGAAATCGACCTGATTCTCGTGAACGACGCTTCCGTCGGTTTTGATTACCTGGTAAAGGACAAGGATCGCGTAGCTGTCTATCCCATGTTCGAGAGCATGGATATTACGGCCGTATCCAAGCTCGACCGCCCCCCTTTGAGACACCCGGAATTCGTCGCGGACGTTCACTTGGGCAAACTGGTGCGGCGCTTGCGGTTGCTCGGCTTCGACTGCCTCTACAACAAAGAATGGAGAGACCGGGAACTGGCGCTCATAAGCGCACAGTCTCAACGCATTCTCCTCACACGGGATGTAGGCCTCCTGAAGAGACAGATCGTGACTCATGGTATGTACCTACACTCTGATGATCCGTCAAAACAACTGCGCGAAGTCGTGCACAGACTGCACCTCAAGAACCGTATCCAGCCCCTGGCACGATGTCTCCTGTGCAACGGCCCCATGAGAAAAGTGCCGAAAGAAAAGGTCCGGGGCCGTGTTCCGGAAAAAACATACGCCTACACGGATGAATTTCTGGAGTGCGAAAACTGCAAGAAAATTTACTGGAAGGGGACCCATTGGAAACGGTTACAGGAAATCATCCGGAACGCATTGTCATAGGGATGAAAACGTTTCAGAGCGGGTGCTTCCTGCCGTCACTCCGCTAGTCCACACTTCCATCATTCGAAGAGCCTCGCTGAACCGGCGCATTGGCCCCTTGCGCAAGCGTTTCCTTCTCCCACCCCCGGATTACCTGCAACACATGACGAACATAGGCGCACTCGCACGGGACGTCACAATCCTCAAGGTCGTCATCACGCAAACAATGTCCGTCACACTGGACCGAGTCTTTGAATGCGTGCTCGAATATAGGGCCGTCATAGAGATCACAAAAACTACCGGCGGGTATGGCGATCGTTGTACCGCACCCGCTTCGGACATGGTTAAAGATAAACAGCCCCGCCTCCAGTTCCTCGAAGTTCACCTGATAACCGGTTGCGTGAATCTCGGCATCCGCCAAAAACAAAGCGCGACTTTCCCACACTGAACCACATTTCGGACATTGTTTAAACACGTTTCCTGGCATAACGTCAAGCCTTCTTTATTTGTCTTATCGCAATAATAATCTATATCGCGAACACCGTTCATGCAAAAAAACCGGAGAGGAACCACCGGCGCTCCCAACATGGGCGCGAGACCTTATTGGCTGTCAAAATGCTCATGACAGTCTGCTTGTCCCTCAACCATGCGGAGAGTGTCCAGGTTCTGTTTGTCCCGGTCGAGGTCCGCGCTGTCGCCTTTCGGAGTTTCAATAATACCGGGGATGCCGCCAAACTCCGAGAAACCGAGAAGATTGGCAAAGCCCTGTCGGCCGATCTCCCCCTCACCAATGTGCCAATGCCGGTCGCGACGGCTCCCACAAGCATGGCGACTGTCGTTGAGATGAAGCACGTGGATGTGTTCGATCCCGATGCATCGGCGAACAGCGGTAAGCAAGCCACGTGCTTTCCGATGATCACGGAAGTCGTATCCGGCGGCGAACAAATGTGCGGTATCAAGACAGACACCGGTACGCTGGGGCCATTGAAGATCCGCGAGAAGACCGCCTAGTTCTTCGATGGAAGCTCCCAGAACGGCCCCCTGCCCCGCAGTGTTCTCGAGAAGAAGCCGAACTTTGAGGCTGGCGGTCTTATCCAAAGCCTCTCCCAACGCATCAACCAGACGGTGCCGGGCACGCATTGGATCATCCCCCTTTCCAGACCCTGGGTGAAGCACCAGGCCACTGCAGCCAAGTGCCTGTGCACGTCGCAATTCCTCAATAAGAGCGCGGCGTGACTTCGTGAAGACCTCGAGATCCGGCGAAGCAAGATTGATAAGGTAGCTTGCGTGTGCGCACACGAAGCGGATACGGGATGACTTCACCAGCCCGCAAAAACGCACCGCCTCCTCAGCATTCAATGGCGGCGATTCCCAGCGTACTTGGTTACGGGTGAAAACCTGCAGGGCATCGGCACCGACACGCAATGCCCGTTCAACGGCCTTGCAGTGGCCGCCGGCAATAGACATGTGGGCACCGAGGGGACGACGGCACGGTGATGAAAGGGTGGTCACAGACATGTTTGCTCTTCACAAAAACGCCCTTTCGGGCACTGGACCAAGCTTGAACGCGCCACAGCCGGTCAGCTTACCTGCCAGCCGCCGGGGACCTTGTCTTCGACAGTGACAAGTCGCATTTCCCCTTTCGACTGCGCGGCCAGCAACATGCCGTTTGATTCCACCCCTCGAATAACGGCGGGCTTGAGGTTGGCAATTACAACAATTGTTTTCCCGGGCAGTTCATCGGGGTTGTAATGCTTCGCGATTCCGGCTACAATTTGGCGTTGCTCAACGCCAAGATCGACCACCAACTTAAGGAGTTTGTCGGCACCTTCCACGGGTTCCGCCGAAACAATCCTGGCCGTTTTCAATGACAGTCTCCCGACATCTTTGATATCGACAAGGTTACTTTCATCCTGTTTTGCAGGGGTGGGCTTCCTTGCCTCAGCCTGTTTCTTTTGTGTAGTCGCGGTCGCTTGATCTCGGGGCTCCACACGCGGGAACAGACTGCCGGGGTCCGCCATCCTCATGCCGCTTTCCAGCCCGCCCCACTGGGCAAGCTCTTCAATGCGTGGCTTAAGATCCTTTTCGGGCAGCCCCAGGCTGCGACGCAGTGTTGTCATTTTACCGGGCATCACCGGAAACAAAAGCCCCGAAACAATCCGCAGGCACTCAGCCGCACAGTAGAGAACACGCTCCAAGTCATCAGTGCTGCCGTCTTTCGCCAACTGCCAGGGAGCCATTTGCTCGAAGTACCGATTGCATTCGCGTACCGCCGCCATGACTTCTGCAAGACCGCGGTCCAGCTGCATGTCATTCAAATAGTTTTCCATGTGCTTGACGGCCGCCAGGGTTTTCTCAACCAGCTCGGTTTCTGCATCGGTCAATTCAGGGGGTGCCGGCAACGTTCCGTTAAGATTTCGCAGAATCATCTTGACCACTCGGCTGGCCAGATTCCCAAGATCGTTGGCAAGGTCAGCGTTGTAACGGGTCACAAAACCTTCCTCTGTGAAACTGGCATCCTGTCCCAGCGTCATTTCCGCCAGCAGGAAATAGCGGAACGGGTCAACACCATAGATTTCCGCCGTTTCCATGGGATTGACGACATTCCCCAGGGATTTGCTCATTTTATCTTTTCCGACCAGCCACCAGCCGTGCGCAAAAATTGTTTTCGGCATCTCAAGCCCCATGGCTTTCAGCATGGTCGGCCAGTATACGGTATGCGTAGTAAGAATGTCCTTGCCTATAAGGTGGTAGGCAGGGGGCCACCAGTGGTTGAAACGCACGTCGTCCGAGAGATAGCCGATGGCACTGATATAATTCACCAATGCATCAAACCACACATAGGTGACATAACCGGCGTCAAACGGCAACTCAATTCCCCAACTCAAGCGAGATTTGGGTCGGCTGATGCAGAGATCGCACAGGGGTTGCCGCAAAAATCCAAGCGTCTCCTGACGTCGGTGCGCTGGCTGTATGAAATCTGGATGCTGTTCAACATAATCGACCAGCCAGTCCTGGTACGCACTCATGCGAAAGAAATAATTGCGCTCCACCAGTTTCTGTACTGGGCGCCCGCATTCGCGACAGTTTCCCTCGATAAGATCTTTTTCCGTAAAAAAGCGCTCGCACGGTACGCAGTACCATCCTTCGTAGTCATCCGCGTAGATCTCTCCCCGGTCATAGAGATCCTGGAGAATCTGCTGCACGACTTGCTCATGACGCGGCTCCGTGGTGCGAATGAAATCGTCATGGGTGATCTCCAGAGTCTTCCACAGCTCCTGGAAACGAACCACCGTGTCATCGCACTGCTGCTGTGGGGTGATGCCGTTTTTCCGAGCCGCTTCATAGACTTTCTGTCCGTGCTCGTCCGTGCCCGTCAGAAAAAAGGTCGGCGTCTCCAGCAGTCGAGCGTATCGTGCCAGTACATCAGCAAGAATGGTTGTGTATGCATGCCCAATATGGGGGCGGTCATTTACGTAATATATCGGCGTGGTGACATAAAAGGTTTCGCCCTTGTTCATCGTTAACTCCTTGACTCAATACTTAAACCATCGTCTGTTTGCCGACCTCGCGGTCGCGAAACAGGAGGACTGCCAGAAACAAGAAAAAACC
>JAIPIM010000058.1 GCA_021734725.1 Minisyncoccota bacterium
TTTTGAAGACTTGGCCGTCGTCGCACCCCGACCAACACTTTTCGTATTGACTGCGGCGGACAGTATCCGGTCGAGTCCCTGGACACTGGTTCTGCTCGTCGCGTCAACGCTCGTACTGGACGGTGTAGTGCATTACGCATTGCATCGCTGGGCTCCCCGTGCGTGGAGCCGCCTATGGGGCTGGGCACTGGCGGTCCTTCTGATCGGCTGCATTGCGCTTGTGTATCTGGCGGTTCACGTTCCATTTGCTCAAGTGGTACAAAACGCATCAGTATACCGATCACGTTGAGGCGGGAACCGACTGCAGCCCATTGGGATGGCTCGCATAGACCCGTTCGAAACTCCGGCATGGAGACGTGCACCCATGAGATTTTTGTTCTGCATTTTGTTTTCCTTGGCAACAACCGTCGCCGCGCAGGAAACAGTACGCACGAACGATGTCACAACCCCTGATCAAGGGGATGACCGTTCCCCCCCGGACGCGCGCACAATTGTCGAGATAATCGACCAACTCTACCGTAGTGACTCCAGTTATTCTGAAGTGGCAATGGACATTGTAACACCGCACTGGGAACGGACACTGGAAATGAACGTTTGGACTGAGGGCACCGAAAAGACGTTTATCCGGATTCTGTCACCCCGCAAGGAACGTGGCATGGGCACGTTGCGCATCGGACGCGAAATGTGGAACTACCTGCCGAAGGTCAATAAGGTGATCAAGATACCGCCGTCCATGATGATGAGCTCATGGATGGGCTCGGATTTCACCAACGATGACTTGGTCAAGGAATTTACGTTTGCCGGCGACTACCATTTTTCGCTGGTTCAGCCGGAATATGCCCAAGACGGCGTGTTGTATATCGAGTGCCACCCTAAAGAAGGGCGCCCTATCATTTGGGGAAAAGTGATGCTGGCGGTGCGGGAGGAGGATTATCTTCCGGTTTGGCAACGCTATTACGACGAAAAAGATAACGTCATGCGCGTGCTTGAATTCTCGGACATAAGAGCACTGGGTGGACGTCGGCTTCCGTCGGTTCTGACAATGATCCGGAAGACCGAAAAAGGGCACAAGACCGTACTGCATTACAAGGAACTGAAATTCAATGTGGACGTGAGTGGCGACATTTTTACACTGCGCCATTTACGTTCGCGCTTGTGAGTTGTATCGTGGTCATCCTGAAAATTGCATTTCGCAATATCTTCCGCCAGAAACGCCGTACCGTGCTGACAATGCTTACCATGGTGGGGGGATTCGTCCTGGCATCCGTGTCCATTGCCTGGTCCGACGGCACGTACAACGACGTGATCAACACATTCACCCGCAATCGCCTGGGCCATATCCAAGTGCATTACGGGGACTACCTCGATCGCCCCACGCTTTACAAAACAATCGCAGCGGCTGATCAGGTGGGCGAAGCCATCGGCCAGGTTGAGGCCGTGGATGCCTGGACACCGCGCATTTATTCCGCCGGGCTGGCATCGGCAGAGGACGAAACCACGGCTGTCCATATGATCGGAATCCATACGGACCGTGAAGATCGAACAACTCGGTTTAACGATAAAATCGTGGATGGCCAACCCTTTTCCCCGGGTGATACGAATGCAGTAATCGTCGGAAAAGGGCTGGCCCAGATTCTCGATACTTCCGTTGGAGATGACTTGGTCCTCCTCTCACAAGCTGCCGACGGATCCCTTGCCAATGATCGATTCACGGTCCGCGGAATCGTGGATACCGGCGAAGCCATGAAGGACCGCTCGGACTTGTATATCCCCCTGGCGACGGCCCAGGAATTTCTTGTACTGCAAGACCGTGTACACGAGATTGTGGTGACTGTCCAAACTCTGGGTCTGGTAGACCCCACAGTGACGGTGATCGAGCAACGACTGAGTAATGATACGTTGACTGTTTTGTCATGGAAGGAGTTTGCCAAGGATTTCTATGTCGCCATGCGGGCGGACCAACGCGGAATGTGGATCACACTTTTCGTGATCCTCCTGATTGTTGCAGTGGGTGTATTGAACACCGTACTCATGGCGGTTCTCGAACGCCGGCGTGAATACGGCGTCTTGAAAGCGTTGGGCACTCGGCCTGGACAAATCTTTGGGCTGGTATCGTGGGAGATCGCCGCCATTGCCTTGGCGGCAGTCGCTGTCGGAACGATCGTGGCGCTGCTGAGTAATCATCTGCTTTCGTTTCACGGTATCCGGCTGCCCGATCCCATCAGCTACGGAGGGATGGAGTTTCAGGAAATGCGTACCGAACTGAATATCCGAAGCTTTGTGATACCAGCGGTGACCGTGCTCGCAACAGCCATGGCGTCCGCTTTGTGCCCGGCATGGATGGCTTTGCGGACCCGCGCGGCCATGGCGATGCGACTGCATTAAGCCGCATTACGATTAAGCTTAACAGCCATGAACCACGAACGCGGCGTCATATCCGCCTGCGAGACTGCATTATGATAATGACCATAAAACTTGCCTGGCGAAACCTGTTTCGCAACCATCGGCGCACGTTCATCGCCGGAAGCGCGATCGGTATTGGCTTGGCGGCAATGATTTTCATTGACGCACTCATTATCGGCATGGAAGAGAACATGGTGCGCACTGCCACTTCATCGTTTCTCGGACAGGCTCAGATTCATGCAGAGGGCTATCGAACGGAACGCGAGGTCGAAAGCACCATTAACGATGGGCAGGCAGTTTTTGAGGCGCTCTCACGCGATCCCCGAGTCAAAGCGTGTACCCCACGTGTCATGAGCCTGGCCATGGTAAGTTCCTCGGCAAACGTGCGGTCCTGCCAACTGATCGGCGTTCGCCCCGATTCCGAACGAGCACTTTCCCAGATTGACGATACCATTCAGGAAGGCGCTTTTTTCGCATCCGACAAGTCGCTTGACGCAGTGCTTGGCGGGGCATTGGCGGAGATCCTGGAAGTGGAATTGGGAGACCGCCTGGTGGTAACGGCCTCCGAGGCGGAGACGGGCGACCTGGCACAGGCACTCTTTCGCGTTTCGGGCATTTACCGGTTCGGATCACGTGAGATGGACACCGGCATGGTGTTCGTGCGTATCAAGAAAGCTCGCGAACTCCTGGGAATCGGCGACGGCATCCATGAAATCGCGCTGACGTTTGAGAATGCGACGATTGCTGAAACCCCAGCACATCCCTTCTGGGACGCTTATTCGGGCGACGGTAATGAAGCGGTCGGGTGGCCGGTACTTGTCCCGGAACTTAAGGCAGTCTTTCAATATTCACAACTGAGTCTGGTTATTATGGGCGGTATTCTATTTGCCGTGGTGGCCCTCGGCATCGTTAACACACTGTTTATGTCCATCTACGAACGCATGTTTGAGTTTGGCGTACTGCGCGCCATCGGAACTCGTCCCGTTCGACTCTGGGCGCTGATTGTGTGCGAAGCCGCTGCACTTGCGGTCCTGAGTGTGGTGTTGGGTACGATTCTTGGTGGCGTTGTTACTGGCATCATAGCCCGAACAGGTATTGATTACCGCGGTATCGAAATGGTAGGCGTCACACTGCGGGATCTGATTTATCCGGTGCTGACATTGAAGCAGTTTGTCGTTTATCCTTTCTGGGTCTTAGTACTGACAGTTCTGGTCGCTTTCTATCCCGCTGTCCACGCCGCACGCGTACCGGCCGCGGAAGCACTGCGCAAAAGTTTGTAAGGCGATTCTATCATGGCAAAAGCAAACACCGCCGTCATCCAGACCGAGGGATTGACCAAAGTCTATGGAGAAGACCGCATCGCTGTACATGCTCTCCGCGGCGTGGATTGGGTGGTTGAACCCGGCGAATTTACGGCGGTCGTCGGGCCGTCAGGTTCCGGAAAAACAACGTTATTGAACGTGGTGTCCGGGCTGGATACGCCAACATCGGGAAACGTGTGGCTTAAGGGGAACCCCCTCTCAGGCATGACTGGCCGGGCATTATCGGATTTCCGACGCGACCACATAGGCTTTGTCTTTCAGGCATACAACCTGATCCCCGTACTCACAGCCGCGGAAAATGTTGAATATATTCTCCTCCTGCAAGGGGTCCCCGCGGAAGAACGTCAGCAAAGAGTCCATGAACTGCTTACCCAGGTCGGACTGGAAGGGATGACTGACCGGCGTCCCCCTGATTTGTCCGGCGGCCAACAGCAACGAGTGGCTATTGCACGGGCGATGGTCGCCAAACCCAGCCTTATCCTGGCCGACGAGCCGACGGCAAACTTGGATTCAGAGACGGGCTCCCAGTTGCTCAATATGATGCAGGCGCTTAATCAGGAGACTGGAATGACGTTTGTGTTCTCCACGCATGATCGAATGGTTATGGACTACGCGCGACGGTTGGTACGGCTCCACGATGGCCAAATAACCGGGGATGAACGGAAGTAATTGCACACAAAGAGGGCCTCCCGATCAGTTTTCGCTTGGTTTCACATTTCAGACCTCAGTCAGCGAACAAAAAAAAAGGCGGAAGCTTGATTACTGATATGAAACGGAGCTGGATCACGTGTTTACTTTTCGCGCCTCTGCTGTTCCTGTCAGCCTTCTGCACAGGGACCGAATCGCCGGCGGTACGAGGATATTTTAAAAACTACTCACTCGGTCTGCACTCCCCCGCGGCTGACGAAAGAGAGACGGATTTCTGGGCGGTATCTAACCGCTTGCGCCTGCAAGTATCCTGGAATGTTCTTGAGGACGTCTCTCTGTACGCTGCCTATGACATTTCTCCCGTTGTTCGGGATGCGGACTTCGGGATTGTCCGATCGCCTCTCGGCAAACTGGACAGTAACGCCTTCCGGATAACCGACATGGATCATGTAGTGTGGCCGGAAACTTCTCAAGGCG
Organism: Minisyncoccota bacterium; assembly: GCA_021734725.1. Classification (GTDB taxonomy): domain Bacteria; phylum Verrucomicrobiota; class Lentisphaeria; order Oligosphaerales; family MVZH01; genus JAIPIM01. The sequence continues at coordinate 4,851 of JAIPIM010000058.1, forward strand.
AAAGCATGCTGGTCCTGCATAATCTCGACCGGTTGTACGCTACGTGGTCGGCCGATCTTGCCGATGTGATGGTAGGCAGACAGTCCATCGCATGGGGCAGCGCGCGCATTGTAAATCCGACGGACGTCCTTGTGCCGTTTCGGTTCAACGAACTTGATCAGGAAGAACGCCCCGGCGTGGATGCAGTGCGCGTGCGACTTCCGCTTGGCGCTCTCAGCGAAATCGATGCAGGGTACGTGGCCGGCGAACACCTTGACAGCCGCCGCGGTGCCTGGTTTGTTCGAGCCAAGGGGTATGCCTGGCAAACTGATGCATCGTTGTTGATTATGCGACTGCGGAACAGCTTTCTGGCGGGGATTGATTTGACACGTGCTCTCGGAGAAGCCGGGGGCTGGCTTGAAGCAGCTTATGTAATACCGGATGCATTCGGTGAGAGTGCCGGGACGGACGATTCGGATTATCTGCGGGTTTCCGTTGGCATGGACAGACAATTGACCTCGGACACATACGGTTTTCTTGAGTACCATTTCAGCACGGCAGGAAAAACGGACGCGGAAGCGTACGAGCATGTCGTCGATTCAGCAGCGTTTAACGAAGGTTCCGTTTACCTGCTGGGACGACACTATCTCGGGCTTGGACTGACACACCAGATAACCCCTCTTATCACCCTGACGGCAAACGTTCTGACTAACTTGGGGGACCGTTCCCTGACGATTGCACCTGCCCTTGAGTACAACATTGCACCGGACGTTTACGTATCCGTAGGTGCGTCCGTGGGCGTCGGTCCGGGGCCGGAACGGGATGGTCTGGGATCGGAGTTCGGCACCTACCCCGATTATGCCTTCAGCGCGATTCGTGTCTATTTTTGAGTATGTTCGTCCGCCAGGATGCGCAGAAGATGGCTGGCATCGTTTTCTTTTTGGAGGGTTCGACCGGCCGTCAATGCATGCCCCCGATAGGCCGGGAAATCCCGGCGAATATTCTCGACTGCCGCCACTACGGTGGAGGGGGCCAAATCGTCGATTGACATACCGGCATCAAAACGTTCCACGACTCGCGCCATCCACGTACCCGCCGTGGCCAGAATGGGGCTTCCGCTCGAAAACGCATCCAGGGTGACCCCGCTGATCCTGTCGGCGGCATAGTCGATGGGATCGTACAACTGCAGACAAATCGCGCCCGCGAACAATCCCCGGTATTGCTGACTGTCCATCGTATCGGTGCGTAGGTCCAGAAACGGGTAGTCGACGTCGCTCAGCTTCTTCAGGGCTTGTTCAACCCCTGGTTCATGGATGCCTTTGTGAGGCGGCGATGCCTGAATTAGCACTGGCACGTCAGCCTGCCGGGCCGCAAGGTATTCCACCACCGACACAACCAGGGGGAATCCTTTGTCGACCCTTGCGGCGCCGGCATAAAGTATATGATGAAATGCAGACAACTCTGATTCGCCCGCCACTGAAGGTACGTATGGTGTGATCGGATACGGAACCGTCTGGGCGTCGGCAAAACCGCAAGACCGCAAAACCGAGCATACGCCCTCCGTCGGCGCCAAAGTATGTATGTGCGGCTGACGGTGTGCAAGTTTCCGCATCTGCGCACGCTTTCTTTCGTTCAGTTTGAGCCAGTGAAAAAGCAGATAGACTTTTCCTGGTGGAATACAGCCTTTCGCTGCCCAGTCAAGCATCATCACGTCTGTCCGCGAAGCTGTCATAACGTAGATACGTCCGGGTGAGCGCAGTAATCGTCGGTATAACCAAAGCGTCTGGAATCGTTTTGACATCCGCCTGAAATACGGGTGGAGATCGATAGCCGAGGCACCGGCGAACAGGAGGGCGGCTTCTTCACCCGCCCAGACGTGGAGCGGAAGACCTAATTGGACGTTGGCCTCAGCCAAACTTCGAACATGGCTGAAACAATGCCCCGTTTCGTCCCGCAATGTAGGTTCAACAATGTGTATGGGAGTGGTCATTTTCAGTGTGCCCTCAAGCGCACTGGGCAACTCTGGCAGTCCATTGTACTTACCCAGACCGTTACGCCGATGGTAGTGCCTCGAAACACAACTCCCGGAGAGGAGTCACCGGCGCTCCGCAACATGGGCGCGATACCTTTTCGCGTGGCGTCTAACCCGATGGATATCGGACCGCCCGGTGGGCCTCCACCATTTCCGCCAGGCCATGGCGTAATGCCGCCTCGGGTTCGAAGCCTTCTGTCACGCGACGGAACTTGGTCATGTCGGCGCTCTTACGCTTGCATCCCTCTGGCTTGGAGGTGTCAAAGTACAGCGGCTTGTGGATATCGGAGACATCCATGAGTAAGTTCGCTAATTCAGCCATATTGGTTTCATGATCGTGCCCCACATTGACAGGGTCGGCGCAAGCATATTTCTCCGTGATCAGGGCCAGCCCGGCAGCCACATCTCGAGCATGGATGAAGCTGCGTGTCTGTGTCCCGCTGCCCCATACAACCAATGTCGGATCCGGAGACAGCAACCGTTCGATGATCGCGGGAATGACGTGGGATTTCTCGCCACGTCCTATATCCCGTGCTCCATAGGCGTTAAAGGGACGGGCCACGGCAATCTGCATATCGAAGTGTTCATAGTAGTATGAGGCCAGCAGTTCCTGGTGACGTTTTGCCCAGCCATAGCCGGAATTGACGCGTTCCGGTTCTCATTCGTTTTGATAAAACTTTTGACAGCACCTGGCCTTCTTGGTTGACGTTACTCCTGTTTGTCCCCAAGTTGCCGCTCGTAGAGCTTGGATTCCTTTGCAAAAACGTAGAACATAGTGTTAACGGCCAGAATGAGGCCGGGGACCCCGTCGAGGAAGCCCCGTTTCAAAAAGTAATCTCGCACGAAACGCCAAGGTGGTCTGGTCAACAGCCGCAGCAGCGAAAAGCGTTTATTCGCTTCATGCAATTCTTTCGCCGCGGTCTGGGAATATCGATTGATGGTGCGAAGATGGTCACCGATATCGGCATACGTGTAATGGAGGTAGATATGTCGAAGGCATCCTTCCCGGCCCTCGACCTTGACACAGGCATGCAGCCCCCCCTGCCAAGATCCCTTGTTTCTGTTGTAAAGACGTATTTCCCGGTCGGGCACCCAGCCGCCGTGTTTAATCCAACGGTCAATATACCACGTCGTGCGATTCGCATAATACCCGTGAATGCGGTCGTCTGGCGAACGACTGCTGTTCTGCTGTAATTCCGCGCGTATTTCGTCGGCCAGTTGGTCCGTCACCACCTCGTCCGCATCGGCAAACACAACCCATTCGTGGGTACAATTTTCGGCGGCAAACTGATATTGATCACGAAACCCGGGCCATTCGCGTTGCAGGAACGTGTCCGCGTACTGCCGCGCAATCTCCGGGGTCCGATCCGTGCTGAAGGAATCGACCACCACTATTTCATCCGCCCACGTGAGACTTTCCAGAGCGCGCTCCAAAGTACGCTCATTGTTGAATGTAATCATGAAAGCGGAAACGGGAATGGAGTTGCGAGCTGATTCTTCCATGAGCATTCCAGCCGGGTTAGGGGCGGTGTGACCGCTTTCTTTTAAGGTAATGCAGCCAACCGTCCGCTGAAAAGCCGGCAGCCGGTTTTTCAGCGATATCAGGTTGTCGGATTCAGTGGCTCGAATCCATCAGATCCGAGGCGCTAAGTCCGACAGGCTGTTGGACTATTCACCCGCCGAGTATGCCAGAAGATCGTCAACCATGGCGGCCATTATATCCACCACATTGTCGGCGTCGAACATTTCTCTCTGACCGCCATCACGCGTTTTAAACTCAACCTTCCCCTGGGCCACATTCTTGGGAGACACAATCAGGCGCAGGGGGATACCGATCAGGTCGGCATCGTTAAACGCAAATCCTGCTTTCTCCCCGCGATCATCAAGCAAGACTTCAACGCCGCGATTGTGAAGCTCCCGATAAAGGTGTTCAGCCATTTCCGAGACGCCCGGCTTGTTCGGATTGAGCACGCAGATGTGAACATGATAAGGAGCAATGGCGATCGGCCAAATCGGCCCGTACTCGTCATGCGACTGCTCGATCACCGCGGCCATGGACCGGCCCACGCCGATTCCGTAGCAGCCCATGATCATGGGTTGTGCCACGCCGTTGGGATCGAGAAAGGTGCATTTCATCGGTTCGGTGTACTTGGTACCGAGCTGGAAAATATTGCCGACTTCAATTCCGCGTTTCATCTGTAGCGGCTGTCCCGTCACCGGACAGGGATCCCCTGGCCTGACGACAGCAATGTCTGTAACTTCTCCGGCATCCAGATCACGCTCGAAATTGAAGTTTTCATAGTGGTAATCAGCTTCATTGGCGCCAACCACCAAGTTACTGGACTCGGCTACCGACCGGTCAACGATGATTCGTACACTCTCCGCATCCAGATCCATGGGAGACGCATACCCCGGTTCCGCGCCCGCGCGCCGGATGGCGGCGTCGTCAGCAAAACGGATGGCGGACGTTTGTAAGTAGTTCTTGAGCTTTGTTTCATTAACCTCGAAGTCACCGCGAATCATGGCAAAAATGAGGTTGTCGTCACCATCCAGGTAAAAGACGGCCTTACCGGTATCCGCGGGCTGTTTGCCCAGATAAGCCGCGACTTCCTCAATTGTCTGCTGCCCGGGAGTATGGACTTTGCTCAGCGGCAGAGGATCTTCTTTTTTGAAATGAACATTGGCGATCGCAATATCTCTGTTGGCTTTGTATTGGCCTTTGGGGGACATAAAAATCGTATCCTCCCCAGACTCGGCAATGGCCATAAATTCGTGCGATACAGCGCCGCCCATCATCCCGGTGTCGGATTGAATGGAGGCAACGTCGTGCATCCCCATGCGGTTGAAAATGCGCACATAAGCGTCATGTGCCCGTTCATAGTATTGATCCAAGTCATCCTGCGTCGCGTGAAACGAGTACGCGTCCTTCATGGTAAACTCGCGCACTCGTATGAGACCGGCACGCGGACGTGCTTCGTCCCTGTACTTCGTCTGAATTTGATACAGCACAAACGGCAACTGCTTATAGGAATTGACTTCCGTCCTCGCCAAATGGACAACCGCCTCTTCGTGTGTCATCCCCAAGAGCATCGGTTTGCCGTTGCGATCTTCGAATCGAAGGAGTTCAGAGCCCACGGACCGCGCACGTCCGCTCTCCTCCCACAATTCTTCCGGCAGCACAACCGGCATAAGCACTTCCTGGCCGTCAATACGGTTCATTTCTTCACGTATGATGGCTTCAATCTTTGCCGTGATGCGTGTGCCCAAAGGCAGGAGAGAATAAATGCCCGTGGAGACCGGCCGCGCATATCCTCCGCGCAGTAGAAAAATATGACTGGCGGTCTGGGCGTCTCGCGGCGTTTCTTTGATACGCTGGCCAATGAGTCGGGAAAGTCGCATAACTTGTGAATCGTCCTTGTCCGTCGTTGTGTTTGGTCTCGAAAAAACAATGTAACTGCTGGACAGAAGCTTTCCACACGGTTTCAGGAGAGCTTCGCGAATGCCGCGTAAATCGTTCGCTAAATCGGTTCGGGAAGAAAGATTCCCTGATTGGTGAAAAAGGTATGACTGTGGCAGATGGCAATGGCGAAGGCGTCGGTCGCATCCAACGGGACCCCTTCGGTATCGATGCCGAGCAGTTGAGACATGACGGTGGCAATTTGCTCTTTGCCGGCGTTCCCGTAGCCGCAGATCGCCTGTTTCACTCGGCGAGGGGCATATTCGTAGACATCAATCCGGTGCTGAGCAAGCGCGGCGATCACACTGCCGCGCGCACATCCCAGGAGCATTGCCGTTTTGGCGTTTTTCGAGAAAAACCCACCCTCGATTGCGGCGGCATTCGGAGCAAATGTCTTGACGAGTTCAAGCATACCTCCATTGAGTCGGCGCAGGCATTCACTAAGCGGTTGACGCGCCGGTGTCTTGATAACACCGCAGTCAACAGCCGAATGGGTTTGCCCATCACTTTCAATCACCGCGTATCCAGTGCATCGAAGGGCGGGGTCAATACCCAGTATACGTATGGTCTTCATGGTTGTTTCCCGGCTCACTGTTTGGCTCGTTATAACCGTACAAAGATAACGAAAGCAATGCCATAAGCAACCGTCCAATTCGTATTTACATAACCAGACATTAGGTTAAATTGTCATTCGAACAGAGCCCATGTGAAATAGCCGGACCCTATGCGAAAGGGGTTTTGTTGCACTTCACGGGCCGAAGTTCCGTCCCCAAAGGGGACAAACAGCAAAACCTTGTCGCATGGGATCTGAACAGAACCTGCTTGCGCCAAATGCCTCAAGTAAGAACTGACGTTCATTGGCCAGTTGATCTACTATGATGAAGCTTGTCAATTCTCTCTCCAATCTTTTGACACGGCGGAACGCGGGTGTCGGCCTCGATGTAGGACGAGGCGCTGTCAAAGCTGTCTTACTGCACTCCGGAAAAGGAGGGGAAATCGTGGCTGAGGTCGCCGTCCTGGACCGGCAGGCGGAGGGATTCATCGACGACCAGGAGTTGCATGAACACCTTCGCCCGTGGCTCGCGGAATCCACTATGGGCGACTGCGAAACAGTAGTGGGAATTCCGCAGGACGTCACCAACATTCAAGTCACCGATTTCCCCCCTAACGCCCTTGATTCGCTGGACTCGATGGTGGCCTTCCAGACGCAGCAACTGGGAGATCTCTCCGAAGACACATTTGTGCATGACTATGTGGTCCTGCCGCCAAGCGAATCACGTCCTATGCCGGTTTTAATCGGCGTTTGCCTGGAATCGATTATTCAAGCTCGTACTGAGCGCTATACCGCCAATGGCGTTCGCCTGGCGGACTTGGGCATGAATGCCGTGGCATTGGCGGATGCATGCTTTCGACTCAAGCCGGACAGCATGCGGACACCGGATCCCCAACTTTTGCTTGATATCGGTGCTGAAAGCACAACAATGCTGGTAATGGCGAACGGACAGGTGTTGTTTGCGACAGCGCTTATGATGGGAAGTACCCAGTTCATTGAAGCACTGGCCGAGAAATGGGATGTTCCACCGGCCGATGTCCGTCGCTCCACCCGGCGTTATCGAATAATGCAAGCCGACAAAAAGGATCCGGTAACCCAAGCAGGCGCTCAGTTCCTTGGTGAAGTGCAGGCGGCCTTGTCGCAGTGGCAGGAACAGGACGCGCATGGCAGTGAATTGGGCGATCCTGTCCATGCCTACGTGTGCGGCGGTGGCGCCTTGCTCACGGGTCTGCCCGAGTTCCTTGGCCAGAAACTGAGTTGTGATGTCACCATTTTATCCGTACCCGGACTCGCCGATGAAAGCAGTGGCCCACTGTGCGTAACTGCCTATGGTTTGGCATTGCAGGCGGTGGGTGATGGATTTCTGTCGTTGTCGTTAGCACCGAAGTGCATCAGATGGCGGGCCAAACGTCGCCAGCGATCGCCTTTCCTGATGGCCGCCACCGTCACATGGGTTCTCTTTCTGACACTGGCGTTTATCGTCAACCGTGTGCAACTGGACGCACAATTGATGACCTTGAAGCAGGACTTCGATAGGCTTTCACGGTGTGAAGAGGTTGTCAAAACCTTGGATGAAACCATACGCCAATCGAGCGCAGTGGAACAAGTCCAATTGCCGTTAGTGGAATACGGAAACCGCTCGTTGCGGTTTGCCGTCGCGCTTGAAAAACTTGGGGAGGCTCAGGCGGACACGGACTGGTATATCTATCTGGGCGACAGCGAGAGCTTTGAAAGCCGTAAGATCGTGGAGGACGAAACCGCGGCCGGCAAGAACAAGGAGACGGAAAGGACAACTAACGTCCACCCGTTTCTGGGACCGAGCATCCGAGCTTCCAGCACCGGGAATGAACAGTCCGCACAAACAACCGCGGGAAAACATGTGGTTACAAAACTCCAGCCGCTTACAGGCATGGTGGCCGCGGGGTACACTCGCCTCCTGGAAGATCAGCCATACCAGCCCGTTCGAGATATCGTGCGAATCCTGAACAATACGGTTTTTTTCGAAAATGTGGACTTGCTGCCCGCGGGCGAGTTACGAGGTCGGGAAGATATTTTCCTTGCCTGGCAACAATTCCTCTTCCATACCCGCAAGAAACAAGATTTGAGCTTCAAGCCGTTCACTCTGCGTCTGCCGTTTGCCGTTACCGACATCACAGCGGGAACCGACAAAGATAAGGGGGGGGCGTCCCCGTGAACACGATGAACCGTCAACATATTCTCCTTGGCGTCGCCGGCCTGGCGATCGTGCTGTATCTAGCTGTATACCTCATGTTTGCGCATCCCCTGGCACGTGACGTGAAAGCGTATCGCAATCGCGTGGATACCAAACGAAATGCACTGCGCGGCAGCGGATGGCCACTGAACTATGAAGCACTCCAAAAGATTGCCGACACAACGGAGCGGAAGCGTGCGGCAGCCGAACGCCATAAAAATGCGCTGCTGGACCGTACAACGTCTCTCTTCAGAGAACGTATCTTACGGCTGTATGAAACCCCCCTGCATTTTCAAAACCAGGTAAGTCGTCTGGACTATCAGGAGGAATTCTATCGTATAGAGCGTAAGTTGACAGAGCACGGCATCAAACTGGACCGCGATATTCTTGGCATCAGCGAGGAATCCGTAAGGCCCCAAACATACCAGCTGGTCTTGCAACTGTGGACGTTGGAAGCGATAACCGACGCAATGACGGCTCATAATCTGCGCCCCCTCCCCGCCCGCGGACGCACCAATACGGAAGGCCGTGCCGCAAAGGGAACAAACGGAGCGGCACTCACTGTTCTAGAGCCTGAAACGTTTTATCTGAAGGGAGCAGACGACAAACCCTATTTGCTGCACTTCGCCGTACGGTTGGAAGTGGAAGGCGCCGTTCAGGATGTATATCGCTTTCTGGCAACCGCGCATACGGACAACGCATTCTTCACGGTCACACAGATGGAACTTCACAAGGCATTGCCCGAGAAACAGAACACGGCTGACTTGGTGGAAGCTGCACTGGAATGCGGAGCTTTCTATATTCCGGACGGCAGTGTTCGCATCGAACAAGCCATCCCAGAAGCACCCAGGGTATTACCGCCGGGGGCGTGACTTGTTCCGTGTTCTCCAAGTTCCGGTGTCCGGTGCGCCGGCCCAGTAACGCGGTCCTCCGGGCCGCACAGGCGAACAGACGGGCCGAGATCCGTCTTCGTAAAACCACGAGGCGTTGAGTTAGATGAACAGATCGGGCTGATACACTTACTACACTTAAGCGGGACCGCCATGGATCAAGTCAAGAAATGCCTGAAAAGCCTAGCCGATGAATGGGAGCTGCTGGCCCTGACAGTCGTGACACTGGCTCTTGCCTTCACGCTTGCCGGATGGCTGTTCGGCGGTCGCAAAGAAACAGGCGGCGGCAGTGCCCCCCGCTCTCTGCCCATACCCGAGTCAAGAATCAATATCGAAAGCGCGTATGCTATGTTGATGAGAAAGGAAAACAGCCCAGAACCCCCGGACCCCATGCCCTTTACGGACGCATCGACGTCCACCGCAACTGGCACACCCGCGGAAACGCCCTCCAAATCGTCCAACCGCCCCCCCAAAAAAACGCCAAAAACCGAGCAACCGACAACGCCGACCCCGCAGCCAGAAGAAACCCCGCCTCCAGACGAAGCGGATGTTGATGAAACACCCACGGAAGAACCGGACCAGACACCCGCTGAGGTCAGATGGCATGTATTCACATACAAAGGCTACCGAACAACGGCAACAGGCACGCGTCTTGCCATGTTCGAAAATCACACGACCGGCGAACGTGTCGAACTGGAAGAGGGTCATCAACTCAGGGGTTTCATGATCGCCGAGTTCACCGGAAACCAAGTCGTTTTCCTCACCCCCGGCGGCAAAGAACGGGCTGTACCCGCCAATCGTGAGATCCGCCTGCCCGCCCGGTGAAAACCACCACACCTTGCCGCGGCGAACCATCGCAGTTTGGGAGCATGGCGGTACATCGCACACTCACACACACACACACTCACACACATCGCAGTATGGGAGTATGGGGGTTTGGGAGGACATCGCACACACACTCACACACCCACACACCCACACACATCGCAGTATGGGAGTATGGGGGTTTGGGGGTACGTCGCACACACTCACACACTCACACACCCACACACATCGCAGTATGGGAGTATGGGGGTTTGGGGGTACGTCGCACACACTCACACACTCACACACTCACACACATCGCAGTATGGGAGTTTGGGAGTAT
>JAIPIM010000059.1 GCA_021734725.1 Minisyncoccota bacterium
GGGCGAAGGATGGTGGGGCAACACTGGCATGGCGAACTATTATCAAGACCATGAGGGCGGAGACAATCCGTTTAACTGGATACAAGGTCACCCTTTGATGGACGCAGCCATTATCGAAAAGTATTACTTCGACCACGCGGCAAAAGGGGAAACCTCCACCATGATGGCGCTGTGCCCGGAAAGCGTGGACATGAACCGCCTGGACACCTCAAAATGGTACCTGAAAAGCGCCCCGGAAGCATCACGTGAATACGGCAACTACGGATGCGAGCTGGTCTTGGAGCGCCTGCGAAACCTCTTGAAGCCCTGGCAAACGTGAAGCTCCACGTGCTGAATCCGGTTACTGCTTCCGACGCCACGTTCCCCATCTGCCCTTCTCGAGGCTTGTGCCCAAGCAGTTGAGAATGTATATAATAGAGAGAGGACGGAACGACTCGAGCACGTGAGAACGTGACTCTTTGTCGGCACGTATGCACTTACCTTTAGGAAAGGACTTAACACAATGGACATCACTATTCACAAAATCCTGTGCCCGGTGGACTTTTCGGTGTCGTCGTATCATGCATTGGAATATGCGATTGCCTTTGCCGAGAAATACAAGGCCGAACTGAAGGTCGTATACGTCATGGAAGTGGCGGCGGCGGCATTGTCACTCAGTGAAGTCGATGTCACCGATCCCGGATTGCTGGAGCAACTCCAGAGCGATGCCAACGATAAACTCGACCAGATTGCGAAAGAGACACGTGAGCGACATGAACCTGTAACCCAACAAATGCTTTACGGTAAACCTTTTGTCGAAATAATTACCGCCGCCAAAGACTGGCAGGCAGACGTGATCATTATGGGAACGCATGGACGCACGGGCCTGGAGCATGTGTTGATTGGAAGCGTCGCTGAAAAGGTTGTGCGTAAAGCCCCCTGCCCCGTGCTCACGGTTCGGCATCCGGAGCATAATTTCGTTATGCCGTGAATCTGCCGGTCCCCTTCGGACCCGCAGGGCGGTTCCTTTCTGATTCACCTGCCGCGCTCGTACATGGAACCCTTGCTGGCCCCGCGTAACTGACCGCTGACCTGTAGTCCGCGCCAGGTGTTGACAAGCAGGGGGTGTTGCATCATGTTACTGCGGTGTTTTGAGGGCATTGTGCGTCTCTTGGGCGACAGTACGCTGTGCACCCGTCATGACCGCGAAGACAAGCCGTCTTCGCGACAGATTCTATCCAATTCAGAAAGAGAAGTCCGATGTTTGCATCCGTTCCGTCAAATGTTTCGTTTCCCGAGATCGAGCACCGTATTCTCAATTTCTGGGACGAAGCGGAGGTGTTCCAGAAATCGCTGGACAGGCGGCGTGACTGTGACCCGTATGTCTTCTATGACGGTCCTCCGTTCGCCACCGGGCTGCCCCACTACGGGCACCTGCTGGCAGGAACGATCAAAGACGTCATTCCCCGGTACCAGACCATGCGCGGAAAATATGTTCCGCGCACATTCGGCTGGGATTGCCATGGATTGCCCGTCGAAAACGAGATGGAAAAGGAACTCGGTATAAGCAGCCGACACGAAATCGAAGAGTACGGTGTCGCCCGATTTAATGAAGACTGCAGAAGCATTGTCCTGCGCTACACCAAAGAATGGGAGGAACTGGTCCGCAGAATCGGACGGTGGGTGGACTTTGAGAATGGCTATCGCACCATGGATATGGATTACATGGAATCCATATGGTGGGTCTTTAAGCAACTGTGGGACAAAGGTCTCATTTATGAAGGACATAAGATCCTTCCTTACTGCCCGCGGTGCGCAACACCATTATCCAACTTTGAGGCCAATCAAGGCTATGAAAACGTTCAGGATCCCGCTATCACGGTGAGATTTGCATCACAGGACGATTGCACCCTTTACTTCCTTGCCTGGACAACCACGCCGTGGACGCTGCCTTCAAACCTCGCGCTCGCCGTTAATGCAGACGTTGACTATGTCAGAGTCCATGACAACGGAACCGATTACGTCCTGGCAGCAGACAGGGTCTCCACATATTACCCCGATCGGGAGCCACAGATTGTCGCCCGTTTCCCCGGTTCGGAACTGGCAGGAAAACGCTATCAACCGCTCTTCCCCTATTTCGCCCATCTTGGGGACAAAGGAGCATTCCGCGTTATCACCGCGGATTTTGTCACCACGGAGGAAGGCACCGGCATCGTGCACGTGGCCCCGGGTTTCGGTGAAGACGATGCGAAGGCCGCGAAAGAACATGGCATCCCCGTGGTCTGTCCCATCGACGCGGAATGCCGGTTTGACGAAGACATTATCGGCTATACGGGACGCGCTGTCAAGGACACAGACAAAGACCTTATTCGGCAACTCAAAAAAGAGGGCAAGCTTGTCCATCAAAGCACCTGTGAACACAGCTATCCCCACTGTTGGCGGTGCGAAACGCCGCTCATTTACCGAGCCGTGTCCACGTGGTTTGTCCATGTTGAACAAATCAAGGATCAAATGCTGGCGGCTAACCAGCAGATTCACTGGGTGCCCGAACACCTTCGGGACGGTCGCTTCGGCAAGTGGCTCGAAAACGCTCACGATTGGGCCATCTCAAGAAACCGATACTGGGGTTGCCCCCTTCCCGTATGGAGAAGCGAAGACTTGCAGGAAACCAGGTGCATCGGTTCAGTCCGTGAGCTGGAAGAGCTGACAGGCCGGACCGTCGAAGATATTCATAAGCATTATGTCGACGAACTGCATATTCCATCAGAAAAGGGAGGTGCTCCGCTGAAACGGGTCCCTGAGGTCCTTGACTGCTGGTTCGAAAGTGGATCCATGCCTTACGCGGAACACCATTACCCGTTCGAAAATAAGGCATTCGTGGAAAAGAATTTCCCGGCCGATTTCATTGCTGAAGGACTCGACCAGACACGTGGTTGGTTCTACACGCTGGTGGTTATCGGCACGGCGCTGTTTGAAAAACCGCCATTCCTCAACGTCGTCGTCAACGGACTCGTCCTCGCTGAGGATGGCAAGAAAATGTCCAAGCGCCTGAAGAATTACCCGGATCCCAAAACAATTATGGACCAATATGGCGCGGACGCACTGCGGTTGACCCTGTTGTCCTCACCAGTCGTCAGAGCCGAAGACCTGCGGTTTTCGGAGCACGCAGTACGGGAAGTCATGCGTACAGTGATACTGCCGGTCTGGAACGCGTACAGTTTTCTGGTCACCTACGCTCGCGTTGACGCATGGGAACCCCAAGCCGGCACCATTGTGCCACCCACACATCCAAAGAATGCATTGGACCGTTGGATTCTGTCACGGGTCGCCCATACCGTCCAAGATGTCCAACAGACTATGGATGCCTACGAGCTTCAACGCGCGGCAACGCGCTTTACCGAACTGATTCAAGAGCTGACTAATTGGTATATCCGACGCAGCCGCCGACGCTTCTGGAAAAGCCAGAATGACACAGACAAAGCCGAAGCATATGCAACCTTGCATTATGTTCTAGTGACTTTCAGCCAAATCGCCGCTCCATTCATTCCGCTTGTTACCGAGGAAATCTACCGGAACCTCCGCACGGAACCCATGCCCGAGTCTGTCCACCTGTGCAACTTCCCAACCGCGGCAGAAGAATACCGGGATGAAGAACTGGACCAACGAATGTCGCATACCATGACCGCGGTAACTCTTGGGCGGCACCTGCGAACGCAAGCTTCACTGCGCGTGCGACAACCGTTGCCGAAAGCTATCTTGGTCTCAGCCAGCGACAGCGTACGCCGAGACTTAAAGGATATGCAGGATGTCATTGCAGACGAGTTGAATGTGAAAACGGTGGACATCCGGTCCAATGAGGAAGAGCTGGTCCACCTGAGTGCGAAGGCCAATTTTCGAACCCTCGGCCCGCGCTTCGGCTCAAAAGTCAAAGCACTGGCCCCCGCAATTGCACGATTGGATGCCGACACAATAAGTCGCCTCCGTAATGGCGAAGATACGGAGATAACCGTGGGTGATGAATGTGTGCGCATAGGCCCGCACGACATTGTGATTCAGCGGGATGAAAAAGAGGGAATGACAGTGGCCAACGAAGGAGCCATCACGGTCGCGCTGGATACCCGCCTGACAAAGAAGCTCGTGCAGGAAGGGATGGCGCGTGAGTTGGTGAGTAAAATACAGAATATGCGAAAAGACATCGGTTTGGAAGTCACAGACCGCATAAGCATCAAGTACGATGCCGGAGACGAACTCGAGAATGCAATCGAGATATTCGGCGACTATATTGCAAAGGAAACTTTGGCTCTGAACATTTGCAAAGAGACGGTGACTGACGCAGCCTCGCTTGATATTGACGGCGCTGTGTGCAGGCTGGTGGTCAAGAAGGCTTCGTGAACACCGCGCTGAACCGGCAGTGGAGATAGGCCATGGCTGTTAAATACGTCTGTGAACAGTGCGGCAGCGCCATGGAGCTGGGCGCGAAAGTGAAAAGCGTTAAGTGCCCAGTGTGCGGATCCCTCATGACATCCGCCGACACAGCACAACAAAGAGCAAAACCAGAACTCAACCCCGAGGACAGCACTATTGCCCCCGCGATGGGGGTGCGCATCGGAGGAGACGAAACAGGGTCCGGCCAAGCGCCGGGAGAGACAACGGCTGGAAAAAACAACACTGCCACGTCCGAAGTGCGAAGGGCAGCAATCGCTACCACAGCGCGCGCCATTCGTGAGAAATCGGATATCAAAGTTGCAAAGCCCGTCGAAGGAAAAACAGACAAACAGTTGTCCGCGGACACACGCACCGGTATTGCCAAAGCCAGACAGGAATCGTCTTCTCCCCAGGCAAGCCAGAGTGGGCAACAGGAAGCGCCCGCGATCGCCTGGAGTGGGGCCGGAGATGCAGTAGAGAAAATCGTACAGTCCGCGCGAACGGAGGCTGAGGCCCTGGCGGAACGCCTGCGGCAACAGGCGCAACAACAGGCGGAAGCAACGCTGGAGGCAGCCCGCGCAGAAGCACAAACCATCCGGGAAGAGGCGCAACGGGACGCGGATGCAAAGAGTGAAGAAAGGCTGAAACGCTCCGAAGAGGAAGTCCGCAAACAAGTTGCTTCCATTCTGGAGGAAGCCAAACACAAAGCAGACGCCATCATCGCCGACTCCAAGGGAAAAGCCGACCAAGAAGCGAACACCATAATCAGGAATGCTAAAATGAAGGACAAAGAAGCAGAGAAGAAAAAAGAACAGGCCCGCAAAGCAGCTGACGAAATACAGAAAACCGCGGAACAAAAAGCATCCACAACAGAGAAGGAAGCCGTGGCACAAGCAGACAAGATAAAAAAAGACGCCGACATTGCGGCAAAAGCCGAAGCGCAAAAGATCGTTGACGCGGCAAAAGAAGAAGCCGCAAAACTGCACAAAGAGGCGCAAACGGAAGCGGATAAACTTACGGCCGAGGCCAAAAAGAAAGCAGACGCTATCGCCGCAGAAGCCGAGAAACGCAAACAAAAAGCAGAGGCGGACGCTAAGAAGGCAGTACAAGAGGAAGGGCCAGCCGCAGCGCCTGCATCCTCGACAGAAAAAAGCCGCTCGGAAACCGAAACGCAAGAAAAGGTCTCCGAACGTGAGTTGCGACTGCGTAAGTCTCAGATCAACGCGCATGCAAAACGGGAAGCAAAGTTCATTATGATCGGCCTGAGCTTCAGTATGCTCATTTTGCTGTATTGCGTATTCATTCTGATCGGCGGCAAAGGCCTCTCCAGCCCCCTCAGAACACTGACGTATGGAATTATGGCGCTGGACGTGATTTTATTCGGGTCACTCGTATGGATTGTGTGTCGCCACTATCAGAACGGTCGTGAGGCGCTTAAACGACATCAGGAAAAGCTCAAGTCAAAAACAGAGGCGGGCCCTACCCCCGAACCCAACGCAGATGACGCACAAAAGGATTCGTCAAAAAGGGGATTAGATGGCATCCGGAGACCCCCGGTTTCTACAGAACAATGGAAAAAAGCCAAGGCGTCAAAAAACAAGAAGTCAGGACCGGACAGAGGGAAAAACATAGGGGCAAAAAAGACGACGAGCCAGTCCCAATCCCAAAAGAACTTGAAGGCGACTGACAAACGAAAGAGCACAGACAGTAAACGGAAACCAGACACAAACAGTGGCGACAAACCTCACCAGACATCGTCTCCGAATCAGCCTGGGAAGAATCCAGCCGACCGGGGAGAGAGCACTAAGTCTGCCAAGAAAGAATGAAGCAAGCCCAACCAAGCCGCTCCAAATCGGAAGAAACACCGGCATACACCGTGGCTATCGTAGGACTGGGATTGCTGGGTGGATCGTTGGCGTTAGCCTTGCGTCGACTGCGCACGCCAAAGGTTCACATAATGGGTTGCGCACGTCGGGAAGAATCGGTTGCTGACGCACTCAGACAAGAACTTATTGACTCGGGAAGTACAGACCCCGAGGACGTCCTCCCGCATGCCGCTCTTACGGTCGTGTGCCTACCCGTTACAACCATCATTGACTTCATCCAGAAACATGCGAAGCTTTGGGGCAACGGCAGCATCGTCACCGATGTCGGCAGTGTTAAGTCAAAAATCGTCGCCGCCGCAACACCAATCCTGCAGCCCCATGGAGTAAGCTTTGTCGGCAGCCATCCCATGGCTGGCTCCGAACGCACAGGCATGGCACATGCCAAAGCCGACCTCTATGATAATGCGGTCGTATTCGTTACTCCGCAACGGGACGACAATCTGCAGGCAGTCGACAACGTTGAGCGTTTCTGGGAACTGACGGGTGCCCGGACGCGTCGAATTGATCCTGTACGGCATGATGCGTTGGTCGCTCGTACAAGCCACCTCCCGCATGTGTTGGCAGCGGCCATGGTGCGGGTGGTGTTGAAAGATGACAAAGCCCTTCTTGGCACGGCAGGCGCTTTCCGAGATGTCTCCCGTATTGCGGCCAGCTCACCGGAGATGTGGCGACAAATTTTTGAACTCAATCAAGACGAGGTTTTACAAGCCGTGGATGAATACGTTGCTGAACTTAATGACCTGCGCACATTACTGGCACAAGGTCAATGGCGGAACCTCGAACTTTATTTGTCCACTGCCAGAAATGAACGACAGGAATGGTTCAGCATGTGGCAACATTCCAGGGAGGCCGTGAAGTGAAACCCAGACCTCTGCTCGATACCATCAAACGGCCGCATGACATCAAAGCAATGGCACACGCCGATCTGCCGAAGCTGGCGGAAGAAATAAGAGGTGAACTGATTGATGTGATCTCATCCACGGGAGGCCATTTGGCCTCTAATCTGGGTGTGGTGGAACTTACCATCGCCCTGATGAGGGCATTCGATGTCCCCAATGACAAGATCGTTTGGGATACAGGACATCAGGGATATGTATACAAACTGCTGACTGGACGGAGACAACTTTTCCAATCCTTGCGTCAAGATAACGGTTGCTGTGGTTTTCTTCATCGCGGCGAAAGTGACTACGACATGTTTGGTGCAGGGCACGCGGGAACGGCCATTTCCGCCGCTCTCGGATTTGCAGTCGCCCGTGATCGCAGCCAAGGGAATGAACACGTGGTCGCTGTAGTGGGGGACGGCGCAATGGGATGCGGAATCTCCCTGGAAGGGCTGAACAGCATATGCGAAGCAACGAAAGACTTCGTGCTGGTTATCAACGACAACAAAATGTCCATTGCTCCAAATGTCGGAGCCCTTTCTCACTATCTAAATCGGTTGATCTCGGGAGAACACTATAATAAACTGAAAGATCTGGCGGCCGAAACGGTGGGGCGCATTCCACGATTCGGGTCACGTCTCCGAAACAGCGTCCGGCGCGTGGAAGAAGCAGCTAAGGGTATACTCGTCCCCGGCGGCATCTTTGAAGAGCTGGGGTTGCGCTACATAGGTCCGCTCAATGGCCATGACTTGGATGAACTGACCGAGACGTTCCATAATATTCGCAAACTCCGACAACCCCTGGTGGTCCACGTCCTCACCGAAAAGGGACACGGATACCCACACGCTGAAAACGAACCGGAAACATTCCACGGCCTCAGCCAGTTCAACCCGGAATCGGGCCAACCTTTGGGCAAGCAGAGCCAAGATCAACGTGGGAAAGTCAGTTTTTCCGAAACACTCGGAACATCTCTGGCGACGTGCATGGAGAACGACCCCAGAGTCATTGCAATTACCGCGGGCATGTGCAAGGGAACCGGGCTGCAAACCATTCGACATGATTATCCCGACCGGTTTTTCGATGTCGGCATTGCGGAAGAACACGCCGTCGTCTTTGCTGCCGGATTGGCGGCTGCGGGATTGCGCCCTGTTGTGGCAATCTATGCAACATTCATGCACCGTGCTCTGGATTATGTTTTCCATGACGTCTGCCTGCAGGATCTACCAGTGGTATTCTGCCTCGACCGCGCCGGCATTGTGGCAGATGGCCCCACGCACCATGGAATTCATGATCTGCCCCTCTGGCATCACTTGCCTAACCTGAGCGTCATGCAACCCGCCGACGGTGAGGAATTGCAACACATGCTCGAGCTGGGGCTGCAGCAGCAAAGTCCATGCATCATACGATATCCAAAAGGCGATGCTTCCGCTCTCGAAGACATCTCGCCGCAGCCGTTGCAGTGGGGAAAAGCAGACGTTATCAGGGACGGAACAGACGTCGCCCTGTGGTGCCTGGGACGAGAAGCAATCCGTGGCTTGCAGATAGCGGATGACCTTAAAGAAGCCGGCATTTCCTCGGCCGTCGTCAACGTCCGCTTTACAAAACCGCTGGACGTTGACTTGCTGCAGAAACAAGCTCGCGACATGCCGATCGTCACATTGGAAGACCACACGGTACCGGGCGGTCTTGCAAGTGTCGTCACTTCCGCGCTTACCGGTATCTCGGAAGCGCGGCTTCTGACAAAGGGATGGCCGGAGACTGTTGTTCCATGGGGAACGGATACAGGCATCCGCAAAACATTCGGCCTTGGCCGGGAGGATTTGTGCGCCGCCATCGAAGCTTTCCTTCAGAACGGGCGCGCGTAAACGGGGAGACTTCCCAGTGCTCACACATCAACGGCGACAAGTAGCCGCAACCATGCGGCGACTCTACGAACGTAATCTCACCACCGCCTCGGGAGGGAACATTTCCGCACGGACTTCCGCTGACCGTATCCTGCTAACCGCATCTAAATTTGACAAAGCAGAACTGAGCGCGTCGCAAATATGTATATTGACACTCGACAACAGGAATCTGACCCCAGACCTGACGCCGAGTATTGAAGCAAATATGCATCTGGAGATCTATCGACGATACCCAGGTATTCAGGCTGTCGTGCATGCGCATCCCGTTACAGCATCTGCCTTCTGCGCCAGCGGCACACCGGTCAACTGTCGATTCACAGCAGAAGCATACGCAATTATCGGTGAACCCGTCTACGCACCTTACGCCCGCATGGGAACGACGGAACTGGCGAAATACGTGGCAGAAGCCGTTGCAACAGGTTGCTGCGTTCTAATGGAAAACCATGGCATCCTGGCTACCGGGGACAATCTTGCCCAGGCAGTGGACCGCCTGGAAATACTGGAGATTGCGGCGCAAACTACGCTCATCCTGCAGCAATTGCAAGACAGCAGAGAACTGACACCAGTGCAACTCGCGCAACTGGATGCCATGATGGGGCGACTCTCTTCAAACAGTTCACGCGTCACAATCACAGATGTAGGCCAGATGCAAAGCAAAGGACACAAAAAACATGGAAGACGTGATTAAACAACTGTTGCTTAAGATGGGTGAAGACCCGGATCGCGAGGGTCTGCGGGATACTCCGGCTCGCATGACAAAAAGCTTACAATTCTTAACGGAAGGCTATCGCCAAGACCCACAAACAATCATCAACGATGCCATCTTTAACGAAGACTGCAACCACATGGTGATTGTACGCGATATCGAAGTCTACAGCATGTGCGAACACCATATGCTGCCATTCTTTGGACGCTGTCACATTGGCTATATCCCCTACGGCAGAGTCTTCGGCGTAAGTAAGCTTGCGCGACTCGTGGATTGCTATGCGCGGCGCCTGCAACTCCAGGAAAGACTCACGCAACAGGTGGCGCGAATCATACGCGACTCCATAAACCCCGAAGGAGTTGGCGTCGTTATTGAAGCACAACATCTCTGCATGATGATGCGGGGCGTCGAAAAACAGAACTCCAAAATGGTGACATCCGCCATGCTCGGAAGCTTTCACGACAGCGTGGCTACCCGTAACGAGTTCCTCCAGCTCATACAGTTGAACACGGCGTGACTTTTTTGGAACGTGAGTTTTCAAATTTATGTCTCAAACGTATGTTATGACTATTGATGTTTCGTTTTTATTGTCCTCTGTAAAGACCGTGAGAGTGAGCGAGTGTGGAGTGTCTGAATGAATTCGAGAAAGGCAACCTTGCGACAAGAGATGTTACGACGACGGAAGAGCCTTGACGAAGCCGAAGTGACTCGTTGCGGCAAAATCGTCTGCGAGCGGCTCCTGATGTTGCCGGAAGTCGCTCTTGCTCCCATACTCGCACTCTATGCTGCGGCGGCAGGGGAACTCAATCTGAAAACACTGTTCTGGAAGTGCAAGCGACAAGGAAAGGAACTACTATTGCCGCGGTTTAATGCCGCTGAGGGTCTCTACGAAATGGTCTTGATTCGAGATCTGGAAGGCGATACATGTGTCGGCCACTATGATATCCGTGAACCTTTGCCTCATTGCTCGAGCTTTGCAAAGAAACGTCTACAGGATAAGCGACTTACATGGCTTGTCCCAGGCGTGGCTTTCGACTCAACCGGCAATAGGCTGGGACGAGGCGCGGGATACTATGATCGACTGTTGGCCGAGACTAAAGGCTGTAAAATTGGCGTCGCCTATGATTGGCAGATTCTGGATGCTGTTCCAACTGACATACGCGATGTCCCTATGGACATTGTCATCTCAGAGAAACGAGTACTGCGCACCCAGTCCTGTCAGGACAAATGCGCCGCTCAGGCCTGTTGAGGCCACGGCACAGTCTGGCACGTAGAGAACCCGTCCATACTGCGACACACCCTCAGATAACCGCGACAAAAGTCTTTCCCTTTCTCCTTTTCGGCGCTTCCAGAAAGCACACGCAAAAGGAGTACATGCAATGATACCCACTCTGATAACAGTGGGCATACTGCTCGCAATCCTCGGGTTTGCTGGCGGGTATGCTCTCAAGCTCTACATCGATCGGCAGGCCGTGAGAAATGCCGAAGACATTACCGCTAACGCCCGCCGAGAAGCCGAAACCATCACCAAAGAAGCAAAAATCTCAGCAAAAGAAGAGATTCTTACAGCCAAAGAGCAGTTTGAAACGTCCACGCAAAAACGCCGAGAGGAACTTCAGAAACTCGAACAGCGACTTGATAATCGCGAAACGAATATTGAGAGAAAAGCAGACCTTCTGGAGTCACGTAACCGCGAAATCGACTCAAAAGAAAAAGAAGTACGCGCCCTGCAGGAAGAAAACAGAAAACGCGCGGAAAAACTGAAGGAACTCATCGGGCAAGAAGTCACGGAATTAGAACGTATCGGTTCCATGAGCCGAGAGGATGCGCGACAACAGTTAATGACCAGGCTCAGCGGAGAATTGGAAAGTGAACGCGGCGCGCTGATTCGACGCTTCCATGAAGAGACGGAAAAGCGACTGGAACGTGAATCCCAGGAAATTATGATCACGGCGATGCAACGGTATGCAGGAGACTGTGCATATGAGCGAACCACCGCCACAATACCTCTGCCAAACGATGAAATGAAAGGACGCATTATAGGTCGTGAAGGTCGAAATATTCGGACGATCGAGGCGGCAACCGGGGTAAACCTTCTCATCGACGACACCCCCGAAGCTGTCGTCATATCGTGCTTTGATCCCATCAGAAAAGAAATTGCGCGCGTCACGCTGGAACGACTGGTGGCTGACGGACGCATTCATCCCACGCGTATCGAGGAAATGGTGGCGAAGGTCGAAAAAGAAATCGACGATGACCTTCTCAAAACTGGCCAGGAAGCAATTGACGAGCTCGGCCTCACCTCTATGAAACAAAATATTGTACGGCTCCTCGGACGCCTGAAATACCGCTACAGTTATTCCCAAAATGTCCTCCAGCACTCCAAAGAATGCGCCTACCTTATGGGGTCTATTGCCGCACAAATCGGCTTGGACGAACAGAAAGCACGTAAAGCCGGTCTGCTCCATGACATCGGGAAAGCCGTTGACCACGAGATGGAGGGCACGCACGCTTCCATCGGCGCAGACCTGCTGAAGCGTAACGGAGAAGAAGACGACATTGTCAACGCCGTTGCCGCCCACCATGAAGAGGAAGAAATGGGCTCGTTGATGGCTGTATTGGTCAACATCTGCGACACACTTAGCGCAAGTAGGCCGGGAGCACGGTCGGAAACCACGGAACTCTACCTGAAACGAATCGAACAACTTGAGACCATAGGGAAAGAAGCGGAAGGCGTCGAAAACTGTTACGCGATCCAGGCAGGGCGAGAACTCCGCGTGATCGTTGAACCGGAGAACATTGACGAAAATACCGCCGCCCTGGTCGCTCGTGAGATTGCAGGCCGAATCGAGAAAGAAATGCGCTATCCCGGACAGGTCAAGGTCACAGTAGTTCGCGAAACTCGTGCGGTCGAATATGCAAAGTGAAAAAGAACACTCCGAAGGAAAACAGCCATCCGCTTGCCATAACGCATTATGCGGTTTCTCGTCTACAATATAGCATACGGGACCGGTGCCCCCAGAAGCTACGCCCACCGGGCATTAACGCTCCATAGATATCTCAGCAGCACAAGACATCATATTGAACGGTTGCATGCCTTCATACTGCAACTGCAGCCGGACGTTGTGGGCCTGGTTGAATTGGATACAGGATCGTTCCGAACCGGCGGACGAAATCATGCACTGGATATCGCACGCATCCTGGCGCATGACTACACTTACTCTTCGAAATACCAGCGAGGGTCAATGGGGCGCCTGCTTCCCGTCTTGCGCCACCAAGGTAACGCTCTGTTCGCTAATGAAGAGCTCACGTCCTGTGAACAGCATTTTCTGCCGGCAGGCTTCAAACGGCTTGTCCTGGATGCCCGCGTCTACGGCACGAGAATTCTCTTGGTCCATCTGGCACTCAATCGCCATACTCGCCGCAAACAACTCGAGTATCTCGGCAACATCGTGGGCAAGTCCTCGGAGCCGGTGATTCTGGCCGGAGACTTCAATGCGTTTAAGGGAGCCCATGAACTGGAGGAATTGATGCACGTAACAGGCCTGCGAACGGCAAACAGAAACAGAGAGCCTACTTATCCAGCATGGCAACCACGGAAAGAATTGGATTTTATCTTGTGCTCTGACACCATCCAATTGCGGAATTTCGAGGTTCTTGACTCCGTACGTCTCTCCGACCATTTGCCACTCCTCATGGATTGTACAGTTACACGCCCGACATCGACCGCGAAAACCGAGCCGCCTTATTATGGCCAAACCGAAAGGGTATGCAGACAATGATCGAATTAGACTTCTCTAAGAGCAAGAACGGACTCATTCCGGCAATAGCACAAGACTCTGCCGATGGAAAGGTACTCATGCTCGCCTATATCAACAAGGAAGCTTGGGAACATACGCTCCGCACAGGCACCGCAACTTATTGGTCAAGGTCACGCAACAAACTGTGGATTAAGGGAGAGTCCTCCGGCAATGTACAGAGAATAAAGGAGATCTTGGTCGATTGCGACGAGGATACTGTCGTGTTTAAAGTGGAGCAAGTCGGCGGTGCCGCATGCCACTTGGGCTATCGCTCATGTTTCTTCCGGAAGGTGGAGGACGATAAACTGGTTACAGTAGGACAAAAAGTGTTCGACCCCGAGCAGGTCTACAAAAAATAACACGGGACAGGCCGAGATACACGTCAATCGAACGCACAAAGAAAGGGACCCCCAAGATGTCAGTCCTTCGCTTAGGTATCCCCAAAGGAAGTCTGCAGGATACGACCATCCATATGTTCAAAAAAGCAGGGTATGACATTCGCGTATCCTCGCGTTCATATTATCCCACAATTGACGATCCTGAGATTGAGTGCATACTAATACGTGCCCAGGAAATGGCGCGTTACGTGGCAGAAGGAATTCTCGACGCCGGATTAACGGGTTACGATTGGATGCTTGAAACCGGCATGCAGGTTCAGGACGTGGGTGAACTTGTATATGGTAAAGTTGGACGAAATCCCCTACGGTGGGTACTCGCAGTTCCGGAAGATTCCCCCTTTCAGTCTGTACAGGATCTTCAAGGAAAACGGATCGCGACAGAGGCTGTGGGAATGACACGCAGGTACCTCGGGAAACACGGGGTTGATGCAACAGTGGAATTCAGCTGGGGAGCTACCGAAGTAAAGCCCCCCCGCCTGGCAGACGCTATTGTGGAAATAACCGAAACCGGATCGTCACTGAGCGCCAATAACCTCCGCGTTATCGACACGGTATGTACCACCACAACAAGGTTTATCGCAAACCAAGACAGCTGGAAGGATGAATGGAAAAAACAGAAAATAGAACGCTTGCTTCTCCTGCTAAAATCAGTACTCGCCGCAGAACAAAAAGTCGGATTGATGCTTAACGTCAGCAAAGACAAATTGGACGCCGTGCTCAACATCCTTCCGGCCATGCACAAACCGACGGTCTCTTCACTGGCCAGCACAGACTGGGTGGCACTCGTGACTGTTATCGATGAAACGGTTGTCCGAGATATCATTCCACACCTCCTCCAAGCCGGAGCGGAAGATATCGTTGAATACCCGCTAAACAAAGTCGTCGTGCAATAAAGTTGATACGACACGCGTGGATAATCACCAACCACCTCCCCCTCTACGTATAACATGGCTGAGCGTGAATGCCTCACACTCACACAGCTCACTCAGCTTGCCATTGCTGGAAAGATGCTGTCATAAACTGAACATTCCCGCCCGCTGGAGTGTCGTCCGCGGCACTATTAAAGACGATCCCGCACACCTGTGCCTGCAGTTGGTCCGCCGCCGTCCCGATATTGTTGCAGCC
>JAIPIM010000060.1 GCA_021734725.1 Minisyncoccota bacterium
TGCTCGAGGCTCTCCGAATCACCGGTCTTCTCCTTCTGACGAGCCACTACCGAACCGTCCGAAGCAACCACCAATGCAACAATGTTGGTCCCGCCCAAATCAATGCCAATTGTAAAATCCCGAGCCATTCAAGCCCCTTTCTCTCTGGTTAAACCTTATGCGTAAAGCTCTCGCCCTAAGCGCGTACTTAGTGCGGATGAGATGTCGCCTTCTCGCTACACGAACCTTAACCGGTCGCAAGCTAAAATTCAAGAAAAAGAATGCGCCCTCATCTTTCCTTCGTATTCTTTACGCAAAACACAACGATATCGCTTGACTCATCGGAATAGTGCATTACCATGACAAAACATGACATATTGTCCGTTATCTGAACAATACGGAACTGACGAATAGGACAGTAAACAGTGAGGACGGTCCATGATTCTGACACTCAAAGAACTGGCAAACTACCTCCGGGTCAACGAGCGCACAATCCTGCGCATGCAAGAAGCAGGACAGATTAAAGGCGTGAAGATCGGTGGTCAATGGCGATTCAATGGCAGCCAGATAGACCAGCTCTTCTTCCCGGACGCAAGCACTACGCCATCAGACGAAACTGTGCCGCTGTCAGATCTCACGCGCAGCCATCTCGCTATACCACTCAGCCGAGTGCTCAAAGAAGACAGAATGATGCTGGATCTACAGGCATCCGATACGGAAGGCGTTATCGACGAACTCTGCGGTGTCTTGCGCCAGCGGAATCTGATCTTGGACCTAAAAGATCTCCAAAAGCGACTGCTCGAGCGAGAAAAACTGCTCAGCACAGGCGTCGGAAACGGCATTGCACTCCCCCACCCGCGCGACCCTATCCCAACTCTGCCGGAACCCGTAATGATTGTGGTCGGACGAAGCGAACAAGGAGTCGCGTTTGAGGCAGTAGACGGGAAACCTGTGCATCTCTTTTTCCTCCTGTGCTGTCAGAATATCGAAATGCACCTTCATATGATGGGACGCCTGGCGCACTTACTGCAACTCGAAAAAGTCGCCGAAACACTGAAAGAATGCACTCAACCGGAGGATGTCATACGTACCGTCATGGAAGTGGAACGACACGATTTCTTGCATGAGCCTGAGTAACACCGACAGCACACGACGCCACGGGCCTTTTCGCATGGCGTCGCGCTAGGGTTGCTGGTCAGGCTCTTCCGTATACGGGGGAGACGAAGACGAGCGATCGTAGCCAGCCTTGCGCGTCTCTTTCGCAATCTTGTCCTGATTCGCCTCCATACTGCGAACGCGAATATTTACGCGTACCGGACGATCCAACCCAAGCTTTTGACTCGCATCTGCAATAATGCGACGCTGTAAAACATCCCTGAGCGGGACAAGATCCGTTCCCGGCACTACCCCGACCTCGACATCGAGCACCAGCAACTGCTTGTGGGTGCGCATGCCGATATTACGAAGGGACGCCTCCTCAAATTCGTACATGATCCGACGCACAAACTCTTCGACCGCAGTGAGGGTGATGAACAAATCCCCATTCTCACCCGCCACCGATAGCCCCTTGCAACGCACTGAACGCCCAAAGCATCGATAGACCAGCCAAATGAGAAGCATACAGGCAAGGAACACGGCAATACCCGTGACAAAGCCATCCTCAAAAGAGGCCGTTACACCAAACCACCTCTCCAAATTAAACCAACCGGTCAAGTTTTCCTGCAACACAGTGAGAAAGCTCATGTGATCCTCCACCCTACCTATTGCCGTTCTTCTGCCTCAGACTCTTCCGGCACCACATCCTCAAGATCTTGCACAACAACGTTGACCGCTGTCACATGTTTACCGGTAAGCTCCTCGACACGCGAACTGATCACGTCTTGAACCAACGCGGCCACTTCAGGAACTTTGACGCCAAACTGCAGAACCAGCGTCACGGAGATGTTCACCGCCTCCCCCTCCAGTTCAACCATAATGCTGCTTTCCTGGCTTTTGCGCCCAATCATTTCAGCTAAGCCGCTGACTATGCTTGCGCTGGCGAACCGAACGACACCGTCCACCTCAAGCGTATATTTTCGCACAACCGCCGCAATCACGTTCTCTGAAATACGAATCGCGCCGGTCTCGGTCTCGTCGGCCGTCAACATCTCAGCCGTCATCGAGGGAGGCGATTTCGGAACTGCTTCCTGGGGCTTGTTCTCACTCTGCTTCTTCTTCTGATCACTCATGGATATCCTCCTGAATACAAGGGGCTATTAGCTGTGCATCCACACTTATTCGGGTTCTTCGAACCATCCCATCTCAAGTAAATGCTCCAGATAACCGGTATGATAATCGCCGCGAACCACATCCTCGCGATTGATGACGTACGCGGCAAAGTCAATGGTCGTATGCACACCCTCGACAGTATACTCATACAACGCCCGGGAACAACGTGCAAGTGCTTCGCTACGGTCACGCCCGTGCACAATGAGCTTTCCAATCATACTGTCATAGGTGGGCGGTACGACATACCCTTGGTAAACATGGCTGTCAACACGCACGCCGGGACCGCCGGGCGGCGAGTACAAATTGATCTTGCCGGGACACGGCGCAAAGTTCCGTGCCGGATTTTCTGCATTAATACGCACTTCGATCGCGTGACCGTCCATCACAACGTCACTCTGGCTTACCGGCAGTTTCTCGCCGGCAGCAATACGGATCTGCTCCTTGATTAAATCAATGCCGGTCACCATCTCAGTCACCGGATGCTCAACCTGAATACGGGTGTTCATCTCCATAAAGTAAAACTTGCCGTCCGCACCCAACAGAAACTCCACGGTACCGGCATTCACATAGTCCACGGCCTTCGCGGCTTTCACGGCCGCGGCACCCATCTTGTCGCGTAACTTACTGTCCATGATAGGGCATGGACTCTCCTCAATCAACTTCTGGTGCCGTCGCTGCAAACTGCAGTCACGTTCCCCAAGATGAATAACATTGCCATGCGCATCGGCCAGTATCTGAATTTCCACGTGACGGGGATTTACAATGAATTTTTCCAAGTACACGTCACCGGAACCAAACGCCATCTCGGACTCGCTGCGAGCAGCATGATAGTTCTTCACCAACGACGCGTCATTGTGCACTACCCGCATACCTTTGCCACCGCCGCCGGCGGATGCCTTGATCATTACCGGGTACCCCATCTCATGCGCACATTCGAGTGCCGCCTTCTCGTCGCGCAGAATGCCGTTACTGCCGGGAGTTATCGGAACCCCCGCCTTGCGCATGGTGTCACGAGCGTTCGCCTTGTCACCCATACCGCGAATGGCATGCGGAGAAGGACCGATGAACGTGATCTTACACTCTTCGCATACTTCGGCAAAATGGGCGTTCTCGGCGAGAAAACCGTACCCCGGATGAATGGCGTCCACATCGCATACTTCAGCAGCGGCAACAAGACGATCGATCTTCAAATAACTCTCACCGCTGGACGCGGGACCAATGCAGATAGCCTCATCGGCAAGCTGCGCAGCTAATGTGTCGTGGTCCGCCTCCGAATAAGCGACCACACTGTGTATGCCCAAGTCGCGACACGCCCGCACAATACGTAAGGCAATCTCACCACGATTGGCAATGAGAATACGTGAGATCATAGAAACTCCTTAGCGATTACCGGAAACGCTGTAAAACGAGGCCCGGCACGTCGTTATGCAGGCTCCAATTCGAACATGGGCTGCCCATATTCAACCGGGGTTGCGTTCTCCACCAAGACACGGCGTATCGTACCGCTGCACTCCGCCTTAATCTCGTTCATGACTTTCATCGCCTCAACAATACACACCACAGTTTCCTCATCGACTTCCTGACCAGCCTTTACAAACGGGGCTGCATCAGGAGCGGGAGACGCATAAAAGGTGCCGACAATGGGGGAGTCAATGGTTACCATCCCTTCCGTCACTTCAGCAGCTTCCCCAGTAGAAACTGGCGACTCCCCGGCAGCTTGCGGCGGCGGAGTCGCGGATGCCTGGGCCGGATAAACGGGAACCGACGGCGCCGACACGCCAGCATCCGTCGCACCACGCTTAATCTTCAGCCGCATATCTTCGCTCTCAAGCGAAAATTCGGTTAACTCGTACTCTTTCATCAACTTCGCAACCTTGTCGATTTCATCAAATTTCATAGTCGACATCCTTGTTGCTGGTTTATCGCTCGCCGCGTCCAACCTGATTGAACTTCGCGCTCGCCTATCGTCGCGGTTTCAACTGTCCGTGGATCGTTCAGAATAAGCGCCGAATGCAGTGATCATAAAGAGACCCGCAGCTTGCTCACCACAGATACAAAGGCACGCACTTAAACGGTCTTGCCTTTCGAAGTACGCCGCAGATGTTCCACAAGAGCCCGTACCGCCCACTCGTATCCTCTTACACCAAAACCGCTGAGCATGCCCAAGCACACAGGTGCAATAAACGACGTCCGGCGGAACGATTCGCGCGCGGATACATTGCTGATGTGAAGCTCCACAACCGGTAAGCCAGACGCCGCGACAGCATCGCGAATGGCCACACTGGTGTGCGTGTAGGCCGCCGGATTGATGACAATGCCGTCACAATCCGCCCGCGCATCACCGATCCATTCGACAAGCTCCCCTTCGTGATTGCTCTGACGACATTCGATCGTGACACCAAGGTCATCAGCCACGCGTTCAACCAAGGTCTCAATGTCAGCCAACGTTTCGTACCCATAAATGGACGGTTCACGTTGACCAAGCAGGTGCAGATTAGGACCATTCAATACCAGCACCTTCATTGCCGTCTGTCTCCCCTGCGTTGTGCGTTGTCCGCGTCTCACGTCTCGGTGGATAGAGGTGTAATTTTCCGTACTATATCACCGCCAACCTGTTGAGCAATGTCATTGCACACCGACACGCCGGATGCGAGCCTCCAATGGATCACGTACGGAATTGCCGGGATCCCAGTATATCGCTTTCTTCATCGCAGCCCGCGCGGCAGCCACATCTCCACACAAGAGCCGCTGCTCCGCAAGCGCATACCACCACCCCCCCCTGTGCGGGGTCCGATGCAAGGCACCCGCGTAGGCCTCGGCAGCCATCGCGTGATAGCCGCGAGCAGCAGCAGCTTTGGCAAACAACGCATCCGGATGGGGTGAAAACGGCAGTCGCGCGCGTGCCTTCTCGGACTGCTCACGAAGGCGAACAATATTGACAAAGGGCTTGGCCGCCTGACGGGTCAAGACCCCATAAGCGCGCTCGCCGGACCACCGCCAGAGCGCGCCGATGCTTACAACGGCAATTCCCGTAAACACAAGCCGTACCCACAACTGTCCACTCTTCTCCTTCCTCTGCTCAGGCGGTACGCAGATCAGGGGAATGATCGCAACCGTCATTACCGTACCGGGTATTTGAATATTGAAATCCAGCAACGCATGCAGAGACCAAGCCGCCAAACCGCATTGCGCCGCGGTCAGCCACAGACTGTTTGCGCCGCCCAGTCGATCACGCGGTCGCACAAAAGACACAAAACCAATCGGTAAGGCCAGCAACACAACGGCACCTATCACGCCCCACACCCCCGTCTGAGAAACAAAAAAAACAGCCACATTATGAGGAGCACGCGTTTCCTCCGCGGCCAGCGGCTTGAGACGAAGATAATACGGGAAAAACTCGCCCAGACCAACACCCGCGACAGGATGCCGCACCGCCATCTCGACACCCGTCCGATAATAATCCATACGAGCCTCAAGAGACGAAAGGGTGCGACCGCGACTGACAAAGGCGAAAAGTGCGACAGCACATACGAACCCAAGCGTCGCCAACGGCAGACGCCAGCGTTTCAGACCCGGATAACACATAACGGCAATCACAACACCGCCGCCGAGTCCAGCCACGGCGGCACGGCTGCCGCTCACTATCAGACCGCCGGCAAACAAACCACCGCCAACAAACAGAAACAACGCTCGGCTCAGTCCGGATGGAGTAAACCGTCCCCCAATCTGCCAGAGACACACAAGAAACAGCGGCCCCGTCAGAATCAGGTGGGCCGCAAAACTGTTGGGATAAATGAAACTGGCGGACGCACGCCCCTGCATCAAGCGATCACGAATTTCGGCAGGTATCTCGCCACCCTGTATCTCAGCCGTACGCTCGATGTACTCGAGCGTCTCCGCATAACCTCCGCCCTTGACTTGATACCAGCCGCTGATCAGCGTCAGGAATACCGCCGTCATCACAGCCGTCAACGCCCATCTTCGCAGACACGGATCACGAGGTAAAACCCACGCCACGGACGCGGCCAGACAGAAAACACCCAGAAGATGCCACAGAAAAAGCAGCGCATAGTCCCATTCCGTCGTGCGCAAAAGACCAAGAACGCACACACCAAACAAGACCAGCCATACAGCCGGTACCAGCCAGTGCCGACGGAGTTGCGCCGGTGGCGGATAAACAACGGTTGCTCCAAGCAGTGCAATTCCGCATAATACCGGTGCCAGAAAGGGCGGCCAAACAGCGATCACCCACTCCAACCAGCCAAAAGGGAAAAGACTGATGGCGCCAGTGTTGACGACTGAACCAAACTTTAACGGAGCAATGAACAGCAGAGCAGCAATCAGAGACCGAACAAACACACGCAACACAACCCCCACACCACCAACCTCATCTGAACACTCACCCATATCGCCAAAACCCTTCCTTGCCGCCCCAAAGGTGACGCTCACAATGTGATACCTGTGGCGCCCGGGCCAAACTATTTCTTGCGGCGTTCGCTTTTCTTGCGGTCTTTCACATTAATGTCGTCCGCCGGAAAATCGCGAATCTGACCATCCTGGTTCTCTAAACGCACACGAACCATGCGGGTCAGCGCATTACAGTCAAGCACACGACCGGGGCCCTCCGGAGTCTCGCATTTCGTCCCGCTGCGCGGTAATTGACGAAACATTTCTTTGTACCCCTCAACCTCGTAACGCAAGCAACACTTCAAACGCCCGCATCCCCCCGATACACTGTTGGGATTAAGCGAAATTCGCTGCGCTTTCGCCATGCGAACGTTGACGCTCTCAAAAGACTTCAATACCGTCGCGCAACAGAAGGGCCGCCCACACGGACCGAGCCCCCCCTGAATGGAAGCCTCGTCCCGCACTCCGATCTGACGTAATTCCACCCGCGTATGAAGCGCACCGGACAGGTCCCGAACTAAATCCCGAAAATCCACCCTGCCGTCGGCCACAAAAAGAAAAATGGCAAGACTCTTGTCAAAGGTGTAATGGCAGTTGATAAGCTTCATGTTGAGATTATGCTCGGTGATCTTCCTCTGACCAGTCCGAAACATCGATTTCGCACGCGCCTCATTCTCGTGCGCCTTGCCTTTGTCTACCAAGGTCATCACACGCACAATCTCAGGCTCTTTGCCCCCGCGAAACTTGCGCCCCCATTCCTTATCGGACGACGCATCGGACGTGCCCTCTTCGCCGTCCCCACAACAACCCTCACCCGTGCAAGCCTCCACCCGGCCGGAATCCTCGTACTTGTCAAACCGAATGATAACATCGTCTCCGCATTTGACGTGAAGACCCTCGTTCGCAAGGCATTCGTACTTGATTCCCTCAGAAACAGCAACAGTGTATGTTCGTGTCATTATATAAAGGCTCCCTTTGAAGGCCGACAACCCAGTAATCTAACATAACATTGTCATGGTGTTTCGCACACCGCATAAACGACTTTCCGTTGTCATGCCGGCTTACAATGCGGCCGGCACAATCGCGGCAGCCATCAACAGCGTACTCCGTCAAACAGATGAAACGTTCGAACTTATCGTTGTCGATGACGGCTCGCTCGATGAGACACAACGCATCATTCACGAGTTCCAGACCAAAGACCCGCGTGTACGATGCCTTCCCCTGCCCCACACCGGCATTGTTGCCGCCATTAATGCCGGCATCCAGGCAGCAAACGGCCACTATATCGTACGTATGGATGCCGACGATATCATGCTGCCGAAACGGCTGCACCTGCAACGATCCTTCCTCGATACGCATCCGAATGTCGGCCTCGTCGGCAGCCGCGTTGAATTCGGTGGCAACCGCGGACAACACCTGGGATACGCAATGCACGTCGATTGGATAAATTCCCTGATTACACCGCACGCGATCGCGCTTAACCGTTTCGTGGAATCACCGTTCGCACATCCCTCGGTTGCCTTTCGACGTGAATTGGTGGACGCTTTCGGCGGTTACCGTGACGGAAACTTCCCGGAAGATTATGAACTCTGGTTGCGGTGGATGGACAAAGGCGTCCGCATGGCAAAGTGCCCGGAAACCCTCATGGTCTGGCATGACCCGCCGAAACGACTCTCGCGAACCGACCCCCGCTACGCATTCCGCGCATTCTATCACTGCAAAGCAAAATACCTGGCACGCTGGCTCGAACGAATAAACCCGCATCACCCGAAACTCATCGTCTGGGGAGCCGGCAGAGAAACACGAAAACGTGCGGAGTATCTCACGCAACACGGCATCGACATCACTGCCTACATCGACATCGATCCGCGTAAAATCGACCAGTCCATCGCCGGGCGTCCGGTCCTCGCCAACACTGACATACCACCACCAGACAGCTGTTTCGTCGCATCGTATGTGGCCAGCCGAGGGGCACGTGCTGACATACGACAACGGCTGCGAGACCGAGGGTTCACCGAAGGAAACAACTTCATAATGGCAGCATGAGGCATATGGTGGAAGCTGGTTGACACGTCAGCCCCGCCATTTTTTCTGTGTATATTGTTACCTCCTGATATATCACGCGATATAGTAACCTGCTTTGACCCCTCGGCAAAAACACCGGCAAACTAACAAAAAACCAAAAAGGCATCGCCAATGATCATCGCAAAAAACGACGAACTGACACCCTTTCTAAGCACATCGCAATGCATGATTAGCGACATTTTCACCGGTGAACGGTTCCCCAATGTCGTCGTATCGACAGACGGCACGGTGGTGGCCACCTGGGGACAAGAAACATACGCGGTACGCCGCAGTGAAGATGGCGGTCAAACCTGGGGACCCCGGATCGATGTTGCTACGCCGGGATTCCATGGCGGCGGGGTCACGGTCGATGAACAGAATGACACCATCCTGGTTTTTGCGGAAACCAATCACCCGCCGGGCACACCCCAAAAAATCATGGGCGCACTCAATGTCTTCAAAAGCGCGGATCACGGCAAGTCCTGGCAAAGGATGGATGTAACTATTCACCCTGACGCCAATGGGAATGTACCGGCACGACACATGTCCGAACACGGCATCTCCCTCCAGTACGGACCACATGCAGGTCGCCTTGTGCGACCGGCGCGAGTCTACAACAAACCCGGAGCCCGTCCCGCCCGCTATGCATGCGCACTGTACAGCGATGACGCCGGCGCCACATGGTCTCCCAGCGCACCATTCCCCGAAGGCGGAACCGGCGAATGCGCACTGACCGAACTGTCCGACGGTTCCATCTATTTCTCGGCCCGCAAGAGCTACTTCGATACCGCGCCCGAAACGTTCGACGCCAACCGACGCATTGGCTGGAGCATGGACGGCGGCGAAACCTGGCAAAACCTGGCAGCCGAGAAAATCCTGCCGGATGGCCCTCAATATCGCGGAGAACAAGGCAGAGGCAGCAATTACAATGGTCATTTCGGCATGTTCGCAGGGCTCACACGGCTGCCGCTGGAAGAACACGATATACTGCTCTACAGCAATGCCGATACGCCCGACCATGAACGAAAAAACGGCACGGTCTGGGGCAGTTTCGATGGAGGACGCTCGTGGCCAGTGAAACGAGTGGTCCACAAAGGGCCGTTCGCATACTCCTCCCTCACAGCCGGTCGACCCGGTACGCCAAGCGAAGGATGGATTTACCTACAGTTCGAAGGCGGTGACGAAAACTGCTATGAAGGCGGCAGTATAGCACGCTTTAATCTCTCATGGTTGCTGGAAGGAGAACCAACCGGCGACGGTGAAAAACCGGAACCCTACACCCTTGGCGCACAATAACAAGCCCGCTTGAACACCGTAAAAGACAAAAAAAACACGATGCCCACGCCCAACACGAAAGACCCCGCTATGACTTATTCCCCATCTCTTCAATGGCAATCATGACACTTAAACAACACGCGTATAACGCTATCCTCGAGAGAATACTGACGGGAACCCTCCCGCCAGGCGAACTCTTGAATCGCCGCGGCATGGCACGGCAACTTGCCATGAGCGCCGCCCCGGTTCACGAAGCCATGATTCAACTGGAACAGGAGGGGTTCCTGGAAGCACTGCCCCGCCTGGGAACGCGGGTGAAAACCGCCTCGCGCGACAATGTCCGCGGCCATCTGGTCCTGCGCGAAGCACTCGAATGCCAGGCGGCACGCATGATTGGCCCCGAACACATCAAGAGCGCCCTGCCTCAACTGCGCTCACTGGCGGTGGCAGTCGATTCTTCGGAGGCGTCGGACAGCGAGCGCGCCCGCACCGAAGTTGAATTCCACATCGCGCTTCTGGAAGAGGCAAAATGCCCGGAACTGACACGCGAGTATCGAAGAATCATGCAGATCGGCCTGTTCTATCGCATCAACCTGCTGTTGACCATGCCCTCGCGGACCCTGGTCAACCGCCATGAACAACTGCTGGAGAACCTGCTAGCGGCGACCACCCCCGCTGAAGCGGAGCAATGCGTCCGCAACCATATCTGGTCAGGCAAACCGGATTTCCTGAAAGTGGATGCTAACCAAACATGACCTCGTGACTTCATGACCCCGGGCGGCGACAACCAGTGGCGTCCCCGTCATCGGGCGTCACCAAGTCACGAAGTCAAAACAAAACAAAATGACGGATAGAACAATGATCATCGATAAAACAACTGGCTTAATCGCAGCACCGCCGACCGGATTTGCCGAGGACGGCAGCGTGGATATCAGCGTCGTCGCGCCTCTGGCCCGGCACCTGCATACGCAGGGAGTATCAGGCGTGTTCGTCAACGGCACCACCGGTGAAGGCATGTCGTTGAGCGGCGAGGAGCGACTGGCGCTGGCAACGGAATGGCGACGGGGCTTACCCGCACCCATGAAGCTGTTCGTGCATGTCGGGCACAACAGCATTGTAGAGGCGAAGCGGTTTGCCGCGCACGCCCGCAAGATCAATGCCGACGCGGTCGCCGCCATCGCGCCGAGTTTCTTCAAGCCCACGGATATCGATTCGCTGGTTGACTGGTGCACCGAGGTGGCGGCGGCCGCACCCCAACTGCCATTCTATTTCTATCATATGCCCTCTATGAGCGGGGTCAACCTGTCCATGACCCGGTTCCTGGACGCAGCCGCCTCAAGAATACCCAACCTGGCCGGTATCAAGTTCACCTTCGAAGCGCTGGCCGACTACCAGCAGGCGCTGGAGTTCGACGGCGGCCGCTATGACGTGTTGTGGGGACGCGATGAAATGCTGCTGGCCGCCCTCGCCACCGGCGCCAAGGGCGGGGTCGGCTCGACCTATAACGTGGCCGCACCGCTCTTCCTGGAGCTGATCAAAGCGTTTAAAAACAACGACTTGCCAACGGCTCGGCAATTGCAGGCCAGGGCAATTACAATGATCAACGCCATGGTCGAAACCGGCAACTTCTTCGCCGCACTCAAGGCCATCCTCCGGCAACAGGGCGTGCCGATCGCTGCTCGCGTTCGTATACCGCTTAAAAACCTGCCCGACCGCAGCTGCGTGATCCCCACCGTGCCGCACCCTGCCGGTGCTGAAACCTGAACACTGAAACCACGCAGCAACCCAGCCCCACCGGAACAACCACAAGACCGAGGAAACACCCAACCATGACCACCGCAACCGCCCAATTCGAGATACAGCCTCTTTTTCAACCCCAGCAACGCAACCAATGGAACTGCCGCTACCGAATCCCTAACCTGCTGGTTTCCCGCAACGGCGTCATCTTCGCGCTCCCTGAAGAGCGCGTCAACAGCATTGCGGACGAATCCAAGCATCACCTGGTGCTGCAACGCAGCTTCGACAACGGCCGCACCTGGACCGATTTAGAGGTGCTTTTCGCCAATGACAATCCGCGGGTGTCGCACAGCTACGGCGGCGGCGTGGCCGACCTCGACACCGGACGGGTTTTCGTTTTCTTTGGCGTCGGCGTTGTGATCGGCCCGGATGATATCGGCGGCGCCTGGCCGGAAAAATGGAAGACGGAGCATCCGGAGGAAGCGGCGGCATTACAGAAAAAACTTGCACCCCATATCGATGGCGGGCGTTACGTGATCTGGACCGAGGACGACGGAGAAACTTGGAGCGACCCCCGCTCTCTTGGCGACACACTGCATGTAACCAACCCCGTCACCGGCGAAAAACGCGGTTTCGGCCCGCAGTTCACCGGTATCCAACTGCGTCACGGCCCGCACAAAGGACGCCTGATCATCCCCGGCCGCGGCCGCACACAAGGGGCCCCTTTCGCGCTCTATGCCTACGACCACAACTACGTCGTGTACAGCGACGATCACGGCGAAACCTGGCAACCGGGGGGACTCGCACAGACCGGAACCGGCGAAGCCTGCGTGGCCGAACTCAGTGACGGCACCGTCTATCTCAACAGCCGTAACGAAAGCCTGCGCTGCCGCGGCTATCGCGCCTGGGACCGCAGTCACGACGGTGGTGAGATGTTCATTGAAAGCGGCTACGATCTCGGCCTGCCGGAGCCGCATTGCGCGGCCAGTATCGCCCGCTGCTCGGAGTCGCCGAACCGAATCCTCTTCTGCAATCCCGCCGTGCACAGCGATACCCCCACTCATTACGACCATGCCGCCCGCCGCAACCTGACCGTACGCCTCAGCGAGGACGATTGCCGCACCTGGCCGGTCGGACGTACCGTCTACGAAGGACCCGCGGGCTACTCGGCACTCGCCGTCGCAATCGACGGCACGATCCTCTGCGCCTACGAAACCCTGACCGAAAAAAGCTACAGCGGCACCATCATGCTCGCCCGCTTCAATCTCGAATGGCTGATGGGAGAAAAAAAGTAACGACATGCAGGCAATGACCTCACGCGAAAGAGTCTTAACGGTTGTCCACCGGGAGCAGGCCGACCGTGTGCCGGTGGATTTCGCCGCCAACCCCGCCACACTGGAACGGTTGCTTTCCAACCTGGGCTGCGCCACACATTACCAACTGCTGCAGCGGCTGCGGGCCGACATCGTTGACCTGCGGGGTGTGGTGGATCCTGTATGGCGCGGACCGAAACCGTGCAATCACGTTTTTCCCGATGGGACAAAGGAAAATTTCTGGGGCTGGCGCACGAAAGTCATGGAGACGGCAACCGGTCCGGAGGAGTCGTTCTGCGAATTCCCGCTGGCCGGCTGCACATCCGTCAAGGAGCTGGCGGCGCACGACTGGCCCAGCCCGGACTGGTTCGACTTCACCGACTTCGCGGCGCGCCTTGACGAATGGAACGGATTCGCCGTCATGGCCAGCGGCGCCAGTATCTGGCAGCACCCCACCTTTTTGCGTGGGATCGACAATCTGCTGGTGGATATGATGGCCGATCCGGAGCTGGCGGACTTCCTGCTGGATACGTTCACGGATTTCTATGTCGCCTATTTCGACCGCATGTTTTCGGCCGCCCCGGGCCGAATCGACATCCTCCGGATCGCGGACGACCTGGGCATGCAGGACCGGTTGCTGATCAGCCCCGAACTCTTCGCGCAATATGTCGCCCCGCGCCTGCGGCGCTTGATTGACATGGCGCACCACCACGGCATCAAGGTGATGTTCCATTCCTGCGGCGCCATCCTGCCGTTGATTGACGACCTGATCGCCGTCGGCGTGGATATCCTCGACCCGTTGCAGGTCACCGCCAACGGCATGGACCCGGCTACAATCAAAACACGATTCGGCTCTCGCCTATGCCTGCACGGCGCCATGGACACCCAGTACCTGCTGCCGCAAGGCAGTCCGGACGACGTCCGCCGCACCGCCCGTCAAATGATCGAAATCCTGGGAGACGGCGGTGGGTTCATATTGTCCCCCAGCCACGTGCTCCAGACCGATGTGCCTACCAAAAATATTCTGGCATTGTACGAGGCAGAACGAAATATGGGGAAAGCATAACATGAATCCAACGACCCGCGAATGGGGCTTCAATCACGACGGCTACGGGATTCCGGCCGATCCGACGAAGACACCGATGCGCGAGCAGGGCGCCACCAACTTCCCGGTCAAACCGCTGGCGTCATGAAGTCATAAGTCATCGGGTCACGAAGTCACGCAGTCATGAAGTCAGAACCAACAAACAGGAGAAGAAAGCATGATAAAAATGCAACAACTCTTCGACAGCAATAACAAGCAGCGCATCCCCAGGATCATCGTCGCCGCCGACGGCTCGGTACTGGCGTTCAACCGTTCCTGCGGGTTGCTGCGCCGCAGTGAGGATGCCGGCGAAACCTGGAGCCGTCCGGTCGAACTCGAGTCCGGCGGCGGTAACGTGATCGTGGACGACACCACCGGCGAACTGCTGATCGTGCGGCCAGCCGACGCCCGCCTCTGGCGCAGCGCGGACCATGGCCGGACTTGGCAGGCGGAATCTGTCGAAGTGCGTCCGAATGCCGCCGGGCATGGCGCCATCGATTGCGCGCCGGTGAGTTTAAACTGTTCGGAGTCAGGCATCACCCTGCAGCATGGTGAACAGGCGGGTCGTCTGCTTATGCCCGGACGCGTGCAACCACCCGCGGGCGACAACGCCCAGGAGTTCTGGGCCTATAACTACAACACCGCCATCTACAGCGACGACCATGGCAAGACCTGGCAGGTGGCCGAACCGGTGCAGAGCGGCACCGGTGAGGGGACCCTGGCGGAAATTTCAGATGGCCGAATCTACTATAACTCGCGCTGTCACATGGCGGTGGATGCCAGGCGCCTGATTGCCTGGAGCCACGATGGCGGGCATCACTGGGTTGACTGGCAGGCCTGCAAAACGCTTAAGGAGGTCGGCGTACCGTTTTATTTCAAGTACG
>JAIPIM010000061.1 GCA_021734725.1 Minisyncoccota bacterium
TCTCGAGTGCGTTCATGCTCTCCCCATATCTGTCTGTTTATCCATTCGTTTTCAGGGTGTCCGAAAAATGCCTCGGGAATGCAGAGGCTGATCCCCGGATCCCGATCCAGTCGGCCGGCATACCAAAAACTGATATGCCGATAATCCCAAAGGACCTGAGCCCATTTGGCGCTCTCCAGGGAAACGCCGTCAGTGCCGGCAAATCGGGTCGATATAAAGCCAATGCGTTGCGACATACGATACTCGCGGTTGCCTTCTTACTCTCAGACTTTATCTTACAGTGTTTACATTACTGTAGCCAGCGTAGTTGGGGAAGCCAACAGGCAGGAGGACAGAATTGTGCCCGAGTCGTTTGAAGAAATCTTGAGCATGCTGCCGAGCCTGCGCGGACAGTGCGCGGCCGTGCGGGAAATTCTGCTGACAAATCTGGTCATGGTCGGTGAAATTCCGGCACCAACGTTTGGAGAGAAAGAGCGTGTGGATTTTCTCCAGCGGCGGTTCAGCGAGTGTGGACTGCAGAATTGTTCGACGGACGAGGTGGATAACGCGCTTGCCGTGCTGCCCGGTGAAAGCGGAAGTCAGAATATATTGGTTGTCGCTCATACCGATACGGTGTTTCCCGCCGCTGTTGATCACACAATCTCCCTGCAAGCCGACATCGTGCGTGGACGTGGAGTGGCGGACAACAGCCTTGGGCTGGCCGTGCTGATGACGTTGCCCGCCGCGCTTGAACGAGCGAATATTCGGCTGCAATCCAACGTGGTGTTGATCGGTGCTTCCCGCAGCCTTGGTCGGGGGAACCTGGAAGGCCTGCGCTT
This sequence comes from Minisyncoccota bacterium, assembly GCA_021734725.1. GTDB lineage: Bacteria > Verrucomicrobiota > Lentisphaeria > Oligosphaerales > MVZH01 > JAIPIM01. The sequence continues at coordinate 819 of JAIPIM010000061.1, forward strand.
CTTCCTGGGGAACAATGACATGTCACTGCGGGCGGGTGTCTGTGTTGAAGGGGTTGAGCTGGGCCGGCTGAGCCTCACGTCTATCGGGATGCTTCGCGGTGAAATTACATGCACGGTATCGGAAGAATACGATTGGACGCGATTTGGGACGACCAGCGCTATTCTGACGTTGAATGAGGCCATCAATCGCGTGCTGGAGATTCCTGTGCCGCGACGTCCGCGCACGAGTATCGTTCTGGGAACAATTCAAGGGGGCCAGTCGTTCAATACGATCGCCAAGCAGGCGGTGCTCGGGTTCGAGATTCGCAGCGAATCACGCGAGACGGCGCACAAGATCGCCGAGCAGATGCAGGACATCACCGATGAACTCTCGTCACGCACTGGAGCAGACGCGGTCCTCGATGTTTTTGCCAGCCGTGATCCCGGAGGGATTGCTTTCTCGCATCCCTTGGCGCGCCACACCCGGGCCATCATGAACGAACTCGGAATTACCCAGAGGATTGCCCCGAGCACGTCTGAACTGACGGCGTTTATTGACCGGAAAATCCCCGCGGTAACTACTGGCATAACCACGGCTGAGAACCTTAATCAGGCTGATGAGGTGGTGTACATAGAACCTATGTTTACCGGGCTTACGCAGTTGCTGGGAATACTGCTCGCTATTGACGGAGGCTTTTGCGATGAAGATTGAGGCCTGGCTCAAAAGCAACACATTCCACCATTCGGCGTTCTGGGACGTCATGCAGGCGGTAAAGGAAAAAGAGCGTCAGAATCTCAAGATTTCTCTATGTATCCCAACGCTCAACGAAGAAAAGACAATTGGCAAAGAGATCGTCATTTTTCGCTCCGAATTGATGGAGCGCTACCCGCTTCTTGACGAAATTGCCGTAATCGATTCCGGTTCGGAAGATTCTACGTTGGAAGTTGCGAAGGCGTTTGGCGCCGATGTTCACTTGGCCTCCGAAATCCTGCCGGATCTGGACGCGAGAACGGGGAAGGGCGAAAACCTGTGGAAGGCAATCTATCAATTAAAAGGCGATATCATTGTTTATGTGGATGCCGATATTAAGAATATCCACCCGCGCTTTGTGTACGGCTTGGTATCGCCACTCATCTACAGGCCGGAAGTCAAGTATGTCAAAGCATTTTACGACCGGCCGTTAGCGTTCTCGGAAAAGCAGGTGCGCCCGTCCGGAGGAGGGCGGGTAACGGAAATCCTCGTACGCCCGCTCTTTTCGTTGTTTTTCCCGGATTTAACGGCTCTCATTCAACCGCTGTCCGGCGAGTATGCGGTGCGTCGTGATGTACTCGAGAAGATTCCGTTTCCCATCGGCTACGGTGTGGAAACGTCGCATCTCATCGACGTATACAACAAATGGGGCCTGGGCGCATTCGCTCAGACGGACCTGGACCAGCGAGTCCACCGTAACCAGGAAACGCGCAGCCTCGGGCGCATGGCGTTCGGTATCATGCAGACATTTTTGCGCCGACTTGAGAACATGGATAAGATCAAAGACCTTCCGGAGATGGGGAAGACGCTGCATCAATTCCAGGTCCGTGACCGCAATTACGAGCAGGTTCAGTTTGAAATTACAGAGCACGAACGCCCTCCTATGATCAGTATCCCGGCCTATCGCAAAAAGTTTAACCGCGGGGAAGCACACGAGAGTTGATAGATGCAATGCCGCGGAAATCGGCCTCTTGAGACTGCATCGGAACGAAGATATGCGTATTGCGATTATCCATTACCACCTCCGTGGCGGTGGTGTCACGCGCGTTGTGCATCATATCCTCTCCGCATTACGGGAAGGCGGCCACCGAGCCGTTGTCGTAACGGGGGAAGCCCCGGTTGACCCTGAGTTTCCCACCAATAATGTGGTGGTGATCCCTGCGCTGGGATACCATGTGGCCGGCCGGCAAACCAACATGACAGGCCTCGTAACGGATCTTACGCAAATCGTAGAACAGCACCTTGGAGGCCCCCCGCATGTATGGCATATTCATAATCATGCCCTGGGAAAGAACATCGAACTGCCTTTGCTGACGCAACGACTGGCCGGAGCAGGTGTGCCGATCCTGCTGCAAATGCATGATTTTGTCGAGGATGGGCGTCCTGACAATTATCGTTTCCTAAACGACCGCCTGGGCGGGGAAAAAGAGCTGTCAACGCACTTATACCCCAGTGGTCGACGTGTTCATTACGCCACGCTTAATCAGCGAGATCATGGGTTTCTCGTACGGGCGGGACTGGATCCCGGGCGCTGCCACCTTCTGCCGAACGCCGTGCATCTAGTCGCCAATGAAAGAATTCCGGAAAATGACGATACAGGCGCGAAGAGGGGACGCCTGTTCCTCTACCCGACACGCGCTATTCGCCGGAAAAACTTGGGTGAATTCATCCTGTGGGCCGCGCTGGCGCGAAGGGGAGACCGGTTCGCTGTTACACTCGCACCACAAAACCCCAAGGCAAAACCGGTATACAATAAATGGATTGACGTTGCGCGGTCTCGCAACCTGCCTGTGGAGTTCGCTGTCGGTAAGACCTCCGGTCTCTCGTTCCCCGCTCTACTGAAACAAGCTCACGCCGTCGTTACAACCAGCGTTGCCGAGGGGTTTGGACTCGCCTTTCTCGAACCGTGGTTGGTCCAGCGACCGTTGCTGGGACGGAATCTTGCGGAAATCACACGCGAGTTCACAGCCAAGGGAGTGGACCTGGATGCTCTCTACGATCAACTGCTGATACCCTTGGAATGGGTGGGGAAGGAGAAACTATGCGAAAACATCCGTAACGCGTACCAGGATGTCCGGGAAAGTTACGGACGGGCGTCCACCCCAAATCTGCTGCAATGGGCGGCTGATGCAGCGATCCAGGACGATTCCGTCGATTACGGACGGCTGGACGAAAAGACTCAGGAAAAAGTCCTGGATATTCTCGTTTACTCAAGGACGGCGCGCAAAGAGCTGTCGCCACGTCAGCTGGCAGTGAAGGCCGCATCACGCGAAGTCTGTGCTCAGAACTGGAAAAACGTGCTTCGCGCCTATTCGCTTGACGAGTATAAGGCGAAACTTCTGAGAACGTACGTCGATGTTGCCGGTGACAGTGCCGCACCGCCAGATTGCCTGGATGGACAGGAGTTGCTTACCCAGTTCCTCGCTCCGAGACGATTTTACCTGTTGCGGGCACATTGACCAATGGATTCCAGGGACGATGAGCAACGAACCACTCGCGCGAAAGCTATTTTGCAGGAGTCCAGCGTGGAGGAGCACGGAATGAAAGATTACGAACCTTCCTCGCTTCAACACCATGCCTGTCTTGTAACAAGGATACGGGATCTCAGCCACAGGCTGGACCCGCTTGCGACGGGAAGTGTAGTAAAACGTGCGGGGTTTGACGGTGTTCGTGCCGTGCTCTTCGATGTTTACGGGACCCTGTTTGTGTCGGGCAGCGGCGATATAAGCATCGCATCCGACTTGAGCAGCGAGGAGGCGTGGACCGAGGCTGCCATGAACGCCGGTATCGCTGGGGACCTCTGTACGGCAGCTCCCCGCGCGTTACGCTTTTTGCATGCGGTCATTCGGGAAAAGCATGAAAGCGCAAAGAATCTGGGGATCACCTGCCCGGAGGTCGACATTCGGGAAGTATGGAGGAAGGTTCTTGGTATGCTTGCAGAGCAAAGACTCGTATCGAGTGAAGCAACGGACAGCCTGATTGAGAAACTGGCTGTTGAATACGAATGTCTTGTCAACCCGGTGTGGCCGATGCCGGACTGTTATGCCGTGTTGAAGCATTTTCGCGAGCAAGGCGTGAAACTGGGGATCGTCTCGAATGCACAATTCTACACCCCGCTGCTGTTCGAGGCGCTCTTGGGGCAGCCCGTGGCCGATTTGGGGGTTGAACGAGCCCTCTGCATGTATTCGTATCGAATACGTGAAGCTAAGCCGTCGGTAAACCTTTTCAAGCCAATCCTGGAAGTTCTGCAAAAAACCTGGGGCATCACACCGGCTGAAACACTGTATGTTGGGAATGATATGCTGAATGACATCCTGCCGGCCGCTCAACTGGGGTGTCGTACTGCTCTTTTTGCCGGGGACCGACGCTCACTGCGCCTGCGGCAGGACGATGAACGCTGCCGTGATCTGATCCCGGATGCGATCGTAACGTCACTCCGGCAACTTATGGAAGGGTAGTCTGATGAAAACATCTAACGCAAACATGGAGCCCCCCCTGCATTTATGCAACGTCAGGCAAACAAGATCATAGATTGTGCGGCACGAAGCACGCGGCTGGATGAACAAGCGTACCTCCGGGAGTTGGCTGAGCTCGTTCGGGAAGCGGCGACGGAAAAGCGAATGGCACGTGTCTTTCGGCGCTGGCGGGACGTGAATGAACTGAGGCGGCCGGATCGGGCGCCGGTGTGGTGCAAACCCGTGGGATGCTGGAAAAATGTAAGCGTCTTCAGGGACAGTATTACCAGATAGTGTTGCGTGAACTGCAGACACTGAACGGCGACTTGCGACGCTTGCACGACTGGACGCGCCTGGCGGTCGAGTGCGCCGAAACGTATTCGTGAGTTCTGTGGATGTGTCCACATAAACTGCACGGGTAAAAGTAAGATAAGCAATTTACATGTATGACGTCTATGTGAAACGAACTGCTTAATCTGCCGGCCCCCAGACGGAGTCGCGTCGCGGGTGGATCGACTTTTTCGATGTCTACCGAGGCATTGGCTACGCCGACGACTGTGCTTCGGGGTTCGGTGGCGCCGCCTATGTCCTTGGCAACCTCGAATCCGACATCGAACGCGATGCCCTCCGGCGCCTGGCGGTTGATGACTGGCTGAAAGTGTGGATTAATGGCGACTTGGCGGCGACGCCGCGGCACGACGATGGCTTCGACATTGCTCGGGTCCCGGTGCGCGTACGGCAGGAAGAGAAGCGTACTCGGATGTATCACGCAATTGCCTTAAATATAGTGCTCGGACTTCTTTGGGCGACACTCGGGATTATCATGAGCAGTGTTGCCCGAAGGGGGGAGTCCATTCTTTTTTTTTATGCGGTTGGCTCATTGCTTGTGGCGCTGGCAGGTTGGACCGTTGTCGTTGACTGGGAGGTGCTTTTGGCTGGGGACGCGCCTCGGCTTGGCAATTTGTTGCTCGCCGTGGCGATAGCGGGTGGTGTCAACGGGCTTGCCCAATTCCTCATGGTGAGTACCATGCGTCGAGGTCACCAGGGAGTGACATGGGCGATCGGCCAAAGCGCCATGGTTATTCCGTTTGTTGCGTCAGTAATCATTTGGCATGAGGAGGCGCCGATGCATCGATGGCTGGGAATTACCCTTCTGGTGACCGCGATTATGCTAATGGGGTGGCGTCGGAATCACGAAAAAGCGGAGCTTTCCTCGGATCCGGCCTGGTTCTGGTTTGCCTTGCTGACACTATGCGTCATCGGTACGTCCCAGGTTGCGGCGGGCATTCCGTCACGCTGGCCGGATTGGTCAGACGCCGCGAATCTGAGAATGCCGGTTTTCGTGACCGCGGGGGCGTTTGTTCATTCCACTGTTTTGATGGCGCGCCGAATGAAAGTCAGCGGTGGCGCCGTGAAATTAGCTCTACCATGGGCTGGCGTAGCCGTGGTTGCCTACCTGATACTGTTCAAGTGTCTCGATTGGATGGGGGAATACGGGTTGGTGGGGATCGTCTATCCGATTGGAATCGGTACCTGTATTGTTGCGTTCTCACTCTACAGTGGCTTGCGCTTGCGGGAGAAGTTCACGCCCGCGATTTGCGTTGGCCTTGTGCTTGCCGTCGCGGGAATCGCGTTGATCGCGCTTTAACCTCCTCCTCCCAATCCAAAGGATGTGCTTTTACTCCTGAGAGCATTTTAGTAACGAAACTGAAGAGTTTTTTTCAGTTTCATGACATGATTTTTACAAAAAGAGCGCCGGGTGCGTCTATACTTATAGCAGGTTGTGCGATAATTAATGTGTTCGGGAGGTTAATGCCATGAAAGTTTCTTGTGCCATCATCGGTTTTTTCAGTGTGTTCTGTATCTTGGGGGCGACGTTCGCCCAAGGCGAAGGGGATGTTGAAGACCTGATGCGCCGTGCACGCAATGACATGCGTGCCCGCCAGTTTGAAAACGCCGTTCGAATCTTGGAAGACGTACTATCTAAACAACCGACGAACGCGGATGAAGTGCTGTTTCTTAAGGCTCGGGGCCACTACCATTTGCAGCACTACGAAGAGGCCGAGCAAACAGCGGCAAGGTTGACGGAGGCATATGCCGATTCGCCGTGGTTCCACAAGGCGCGTTTTCTCCGCGCCCGGGCATTGGTTGAGCAGAAGAAATTCAAACAGGCCGAAGAAATCTATGAAGCTGAAGCCAACCGACTGTTATCCCAGGCCCGCAAACACGAAGTTGCCGGCGTCATTGTGGCGTTCGCGGATAAGCTCGCGCACAAACCCAGTCCGGATGACCTTGATGCGACCCCGCCCAATTATCAAAAGGCGTACACTCTCTACGGCAAGGCGCTCGAGATGGAAATTGGGCGGCCATTACGGGATGATCTCATGTTCAAGCGCGCGCGTGCCATTCAGCAGGCGAATAATCACCACCAGGCAATCAACGATTATCAGGCTTATCTCAGGGAATTTGACCCTCAATGGCGCGGCGCGGCAGGGGTCCCTGGCGGTCAGCATGCACGATTTATGGAGAACCCGCCGTCCGCCGGCAGCCATGTTTACGAAGCACGGTTTTATTTGGCTGCTGCCTTCAAGGACACTGGGCAGTGGGCGCATGCCCGGTGGGAAGCGGAAGACCTTTTGCGACGTCTCGAAACCGAAAATCACGATAAGAACCGACTGGCGGTAGATACACGCTGGCTCGTGGTGCAGACGCACCAAATGCCGGCCCCGGCCGCGGACGAAATCCATGCGGCGGTCAAGGCTGCTCGTCTGTTTCTCGCCCACGCTCCGCGTGACCCGCGGGCCGTACGCGCCGCCTATTACATTCCGGAGGCCTCCCGCCACGTAGGCCGTAGTGAACTCGCAATTGAGGCGTTTGAAGAATTCATTGAAGGGAAGGGGTATGCGTTGCCCGAGGGCGAAGCCGCTACGCAAGTGATGGCGGATGTAAACAAATCGCCCGCTGAGCTGCAGTCTGAATGGCGACAGCAATCGCTTTTTAACATCGGGACCATTCAGTTTGCACAGAAAAACTATGACGCCGCCATCACAACCTGGCAGGAATACGTTAAACGATTTCCGAACGGCCCGCACTGGGCGGAAAGCCAGAATGGAATTGTGAATGCCGAGTTTCAACAAGGCGTGCAGGCTCTCGCGAGCAAGGAACACGACAAGGCGCGCACGCTGTTCGAGGCGTTTCTGCGCGACTATCCGCTCGACAATCGGGCCCGTCAGATTTTGTTCACGTTCGGTCAAGTGTACTATGCGGAAGCAGAGGAGCTGGAGGGAAAAGACGCTGATGCCGAGAAGATTGCGGAGGCCTATCGGCGCGCCGTGGGAGAATGGGCGAAGCTGGTTAACAAGTATCCGAACACGGAAGAATCCTCACTGGCGCTCTATCGGACCGGAGTGATCTATGAAGAAAAACTCGGCGAGTTGGAAACGGCGTTGGATACATATCGTCGCCTGACGTGGGGATCGTATGCGGCACGGGCGCGGCAACGTATCGCCGTCATGACAAACAAAGAATTGGAGATCAGAACCGAACGCACCTTTCGGACCGACGAAACGCCCTGCATAAACGTACGCACCCGAAACATCGAAAAGGTCTCGGTCAAGATGTACCGGCTGGATTTGGAAGCGTACTTCCGGAAAATGCATATGATAGGAGCCGTGGAAAGCCTGGATGTGGGCTTGATAGAGCCGGACAAGGTCTGGGAGGTGACGATCGCGGACTATGCCAAGTTCAAACCTCTGGAGCAGTCCATTGAGATTCCCTTTGACGGTAACGCCCCCGGTGCGTACGTGGTGAACGTGAGTGAAGAAGACTGGCAGGCGACCACCCTGGTGGTACGCTCGAATATCGACATCATTTTCAAGAGCAGCCGTCGGGAAACCCTGGTCTTTGCTCAGAATATGCGGACTGACGAACCGGAGGCTGGCGTTCGCGTTTTGCTGAGCGACGGTCAGTCAATCATTGCCGAGGGTGAAACCGGCGGGGACGGCGTATTCCATACTCAAGTTCAGGAACTGCGGGGGCTCGGCGGTGTCGGCGTGTTTGCCGTTTCGGATGGGCATACCGCCTCCTACAACTTGGATCTTGCAGGACTTCAATTGGGCAGTGGGCTTACGCCAAAAGGGTATATGTACACGGATCGCCCTGCATACCGACCGGGAGAGCATGTGGGTCTGCGCGCAATTATTCGTACCGTGAACGATGGACTCTACAAAGCACCTGGAGAGTTGCCTTTTGAGGTCGAAGTGACGGACGCAAACGGGCGCTTGCTCCGGGCGGAAACATTGAAACTCTCGGCATTTGGCACCCTGCATACCGCATTCGATCTTCCGGAGGCCGCCCCTCTGGGACAATACACAATTACCGCGCGCCACAAGCCGGAAGACGGCACCCCGCTCGTGTTTAATACACACTTCCTGGTCCAAGAATTTAAATTGGAGAAAATTCGCCTGACCATCGACTTTCCGCGGCGTGTTTATTTCCGTGGTGAGACCATTGAAGGGGAGGTGACGGCTTCTTATTACTGGGGAGAACCCGTGGCCAACGCTCCCGTACGATACAGCCTGCCCGATGGGCGGACGTACGAGAGTGCAACCGATGAACAGGGTAAATTAGCGGTACGTTTTGATACGTCCCCCATGCACCCCGGCCGGCCTTTACCGTTTGCCGCCACACTCACCGCTGAAAATGTCAGTACACAACATACGGTTTTCCTGGCCCGCCTCGGCTTCAGTGCGGCCGTCCAGTCCAGTCAGGATGTTGTCCTGGCAGGGGAACCGGTAGACATGGAGGTGACTACGACGGGAGCCGACGGCGAACCAGTTGGTAAAGATGTCATTCTTTACGTGTTGCAGCGCCGGGCGGCCGAGCCCGAACATGTTCTCGGTATGATCCCGTGGATTGGGAGCCCCTCGCATGCCACTGCTGAAGTCACCGTGCAGGAACACCAACTGAGCACGGACCCCGCAAATGGAAAGGCACGGAGGACGATTACGCTGGAAGAGGGTGGCGAGTACATCCTGCGTGTGGCCGGGCAGGACCGGTTTGATCAGACCGTCACGGCCCAGTCAGGCCTCCAGGTGTCGGATGAGGAAGACGCCGTGAAACTGCGTTTGTTCGCCGACAGTGCAACCTTACGCGTCGGCAGCGAGGCGAGTGTGAGATTGCACTCTCGCATAGACTCCACTCTGGCGCTTGTAACGTACGAAGGAGAGACGATTCTTCGGTATAAGGTCGTGAAAGCAAAGCCAGGGTATAACGTGCTCGATTTCGCGGTAGGTCACGATCTCTTTCCGAATTTCCGCATCGCTGTTGCCGCCATGGCCGGCCAAGACCTGCGTACCGCCCACAAAGAATTCACCGTTGAACGTCAGCTGAACGTCACCGTGAAGCCTGTGCGGGAGGCGTACGAGCCCGGTGCGGACGGCCAGGTCGAATTGATCGTTACCGACCAACTGGGGAACCCTGTCGAAGCAGAACTCAGTTTGGCATTGGTCGACGAGGCATTGTTCGCGGTCTTTCCGGATCGGACACCCAGTATCCGTGATTTTTTCCAAAAAGATGCTCGGCGGTATGCCGAGTTCCGAACCGGCGCGACATGTGGATTCCATTACGAGGGCGTAACGGAGGAGGTGGTTGAGGAGATCCTCGCGGAAGCTGAAAGACGCGACCGTGTCGAGAAAGAGCAACGTCAACTGGCGGAATTGAAGAAACGCGCGGTGCTTCGCTATGCCGAGGGCAAGTCGGAACAAGCCCAAGCCGGTTTTCTTGGGGCAAGACCCGGCAAACCGTCTGGCGCGCCCGCTCCGTCAGCGGAAAGCGCAGTAGAACTGGAGGCAGGCGCTGTACGCGAGAACCAGTTGAAATTTGCATACGATAGAGATAGAGCAAAAGCCGCACGGTCAGGGATAAGAGATGAGAAAGCCGATGGTGCAGCGGGCAGGACTGAGCCGCGTCGTGAACTGGCTACGGCTGGTTTCTGGCTGCCGGCGGTGGTTACCGACGAGGCCGGGAAAGCCGTGGTTCAAGTACCCATGCCGGAGAAAACCACGGAATGGCGTCTGACTTCACGCGGCTGTTCCGCGGAGACGTTGGTGGGGGAAAGCACCGCCAAGGTCCTGACGCGACAAGACTTTTTTGTCAATATTAAGGCGCCAGCCGTCGTCCGGGAAGGTGATGACCTGCGTGTGATCGCCCGAATTCATAACCTCACGGATTTTCAGGGCAAGGTCGATGTCACGCTTGATGTGAAGGGCCGGGAGACGAAAGAAGAAAGCCTCGCGCAATTTCACAAGACGGTGTCTGTCAAGGCTCAGAGCGGTACGGACATAGTCTTTGAGCGGGTGCATATACCGAGCGTAATCAACGTGGATCTGGAGGTGCGTGCAAGGGCAGGCGATCATGAGGATGCGGTGCTAGTCACGGTGCCTGTCGAGCCGTGGGGGTTGGAGTACGCGGATCGGGACGGCGGTGTAACCGACAGCAATGCAAGGATTCACCTGCAATTACCGAAGGAAAATACATACAAACGCCGTTGGCTCACTATCACCGTGGGCCCCGTGATTCAGCAGGCAGTCCTGGATATGGCTATGGCACTGGAAAGGCTTCACCCAATTCCATTTGTAGGTGATGTCGACAAGAAAATGGTTTTGCCACCCCCGAGCGTGTATGGGGGAACTCCCGCCGCCGACCTGCTCGCCGCGGTAAGTGGTCTGCGCCATGCACAGCGTGGTCAGATCCCGGCGGTGCAATACCGACGCTTGGTCGACCGAACGCGCGGTCTTGCCACATCCCTTACGGCTTTGCAGGGGTCAGACGGCGGTTGGACCTGGTATGACGGCGGCGGGGAACAATCTGACTGGGCTGCGTCAAGTCAAGCGTATTGGGCTCTGGTCTGGACCCGCGACGCAGGCATTGCGGTTGATTCGAAAGTCCTGGAGAAAGCGCAAACATACCTGCAGAATCAGTTCCAGTCGTTGTCGGCAAACGACAACGACGCCAAAGCACTGGTTCTACACGCGCTGTCTACCGACAAAAAAGCCGATTTCGCTAACTTGAATCGGTTGTATCGTGCTCGTAATGAACTGAGTAACGCGGCCTTGTCGTACAGTGCTCTGGCGTTTACAAACTTGAACCGGAATGAAATTGCGGCCGAACTGTTGGATGTACTGACGGCCAAAGCGCGGAACGTTGAAGATGATGGAGTGTCTTCCGTCTTCTGGTCGCACGGGGCACGGCACAATTGGATGGAGGACGATGTTGAGACTACTGCATTGGTTCTGCTTGCCCTGGCTCGTGTTAAGCCCCAGTCGCCATTGGCGGAGCGGGCGGCGCAGTACCTCCTTCAGCAGCGGGGCTGTTTTTCTTTCCGCCCGGCAAAAGCGCGCGGTGCCGCGGTTGCTGCCCTGGCCGAGTATTTCGGCCCGGCTGAAGGCACGCGGTCAGATTACCGCATAGATGTTGAAGTAAATGGACGGGAATTTACGCACGTGCGCAGTAGCGACAGCGCGAGCTTGCAGACGTTTGCCGTGCCATCAGCGTTAATGACGGAAGGAGAGAACACGGTGGCTTTCAAGATAAGCGGGCGAGGGCGATATGCGTACGCTGCCACGCTGCGCGGCTTCTCCCCGGAGTTGAACGATCCGCGTTCCTGGAACTATCCGTATGTGCGTAACCGCTATTATTACCACTCGCGGCTCGAGTACCGAGGCCACGCGCTGGCAGCCCGCAGTACGTCGCCGGTGCGGCACTTGGAGTCCGGACAGCGAATGGAGGTGTACGTCGATTTCTACGAAAGCAACCAAGTCGGATATCTTCTCGTCGAAGAACCGTTGCCTGCCGGTACACTGCTGGTGGAGGGATCCCTTTCCGGTAATTTCAGCCGCTACGAAGTGGCTGCTGACAAAATCACGTTCTATTACCGCTCCGGCCATCATATTGGGGATATCCGCTATGAACTTGTTGGGTACGCCCCCGGGGATTACCGCGTGCTTCCCACGGTGATCAGGGATGCCATGCACCCAGGCCGGATGCGCATTGGCAAACCGAATCAGGTGGCAGTACTCGCCCCGAATGAAACTACGCCCGACCCATACCAGATGAACCGCGCCGAGCTTTTTGAGTTGGGCCGGTTGAATTTTGACGACGGCATTTACGATCAAGCATTGGAATACCTGGCCGAGCTTTTCAAGCGAGATCGTGATTACAATGAACGGGAACTGGCGCGCATGCTCCTGTGGATATATACGACGCCGAAACACTACGAGGCCGCGCGCATTGTCGAGATGTTCGAAATCCTGCGGGAACGCTATCCGCAGTTGGAAATCCCGTTCGACAAAATTCTTGTGGTGGGGCAGGCCTACCGGGATATTGGAGAATTCGAGCGCGCCTGGCTTGTTTTCCGCGCTACAATTGACGCCAGTTTTGTCAGTGACTCGAATGTCAGCGCCATATTGCAGGACGAAGGTCGGTTTATCGGCTCGGTTGACTATCAGGAACGCTTGTGGCGGGAATATCCCGACGCCGCGCCCGTGGCGTCCTCCTATTTTGCGCTGTCGCAGGCATTGTATAACAAGGCTCCGCAGGCGCATACGCTGCCCAGGGAGGACGGTCACGCTCTGTCCAGAATCGATATGCTGACGCGCGCAACGGATATCCTTACGGAATTCCTGACGCTTTACCCAACGGATCCGCTGGCGGATGATGCTGCTTTCAGTGTGGCGAATGCGTATCTCGATCTCGAGAATTACCCGCTTGTCGTGACTTTGAGCAAGCGCTTCGTCGATCGTTACCTGGAAAGCCCGATGGTGAGCAGTTTCCAATACATGACCGCGTTGGGGTTGTTCTGGCAACACAAGTACGACGACGCGCTGGAAGCCGCGCGCGTGGTTGCCGACGGGAAAAGCACGGACAAGTTGTTCGCGCAATACATTGTCGGTCAAATCTACCATGCACGGGGAGCACCGGCGGAAGCAATCGAATGGTACAGCAAGGTCAAGACCCAGTACCCGGATGCCGCCCAGGCTATCGCGTACTTCGAAAAGAAGCGTATCGCGTTGGATGAGGTCAGCATCTTTCGGCCGGACGATCCCGTGGAATTGACTCTCAACTCTAGAAACATAAAGGAAGCGTCTCTGCAGATTTATCGGGTGGACCTGATGAAATTGTATTTACAGGAAAAGAATCTCAGCCGTATCACGCAAATCCGTCTAGCGGGTATCAGTCCGGAGCACGAACGCACTGTGCGACTCGGCGACGGTCAGGACTACGCCGAAAAGGAAACCCGTTGCGGGTTGCCGCTGCAGGATGAGGGCGCGTATCTGGTGATTTGTCGCGGGGATGACCTTTTCACCAGCGGTTTGGTGCTCATTACACCACTCGAAATCGATGTACAGGAAGATCCGAACAGTGGACGTGCGCGGGTCAATATCCGGGATGTCGTGCGGGACAGCTATCAGGCAGGGGTTCATGTCAAAGCCATCGGCAGCGCGGATCGGGAATTCAGAAGCGGCGATACGGACCTGCGCGGAATTTTCGTAGCCGACGGTCTGCGCGGAAAAGCAACCGTCATCGCGCGTGAAGGCGAGGCACGTTATGCTTTCTACCGCGGGGACGAGTGGCTTGGTGCGCGTGAAGAAAAGAAACGAGCAGAATTACCGCCTCAACCGGCACAGCAGATGGATTATCAGCAGAACCTGCGAAGTAAAAACGAAGCTCTGCAGAAGATGAACATTCAGCAGTTCGAGCGAATGCGCCGGACGCAGCAGAAGGGCGTGGAGGTGCAGTCAGCGTTTTGAGCGTGTCCTCCGGACGGTT
>JAIPIM010000062.1 GCA_021734725.1 Minisyncoccota bacterium
CCTCCCGCGTTTTTCTTTCAGGCAAGTTGATTGTGATGCGTCGCCCCAAATGGGCACGATGGTTTAATCCGGAGACCATCCAGTATCCCTATGTGTAGACTCTTGCGAAATAGCCTTCGTGCGAGTCGTTCTTAGTTCAAAACCACGCACCACGCACCAAGCACCAAGCACCACGCACGACGCACCACGCACCAAGCACCAAGAACGTCCGAAGTTACCCGCGCAGTTCAGCGGTCAAGGTGACTCCCAGAAAGAGCTTGCCGTCCTTCGTCTCCGCTTCATGGGGTATTGCGGAGATCCTGGGAGGCGCGTAGGGAATGCGATTGGCAGCCGCATTCTCTTTTATGCGGCTTATCAGTCCTTCTTCGCAGACCTCAAGGGCTTCCTGAAGGCTTGCCGCCCGGGTATTTTCGCCGCGCCAGGTACACAGTAACGCACCGTCTTCGGTGACGCGAATTCGCGCTGTTTCCTGTAGAAGTACATCGCCGGCGATGGCGCCGAATGCATTGGCCACACCGGTGTATGGAGATGTCTTTATGGATTGTCCCAGGACAGCTTCTAATTGAGGGAACAGCGCCGGCGTGGGGGCGCCCACCGGAATGATTGGCGCGTCAAGTTTTGCTGTCAGTCGTACACCTGTCGGCGGCATGTGTTCATTGGTATCCGCCAAATGCTGTGCGAGCCAATACCGAAGGCTGTTGTGGGTCTCCTCCTTTTCCCACGGGCAATCCTCGGGCAGTACCGCGGCGAGAATTTCATCACAGATCATGCGCCGGAATTCACGATGGATTGCTTTCACAATATGATCCGGGTCGGCATCCAGGAGAAGTGCCCAGCAATCGAGAAGCCGTAAGGCGGCGTGGCGGTCGAAATCGCAGTAACGTTCTTCGATGTGCAGGACATCGGTCAGAGTGAAACCGTACCGCTGGATTCGGCCCTCGGTTTCCAGGTCCTGCCAGGGGATGAACGCCGGACTGGGGCGCTCCATGGCTTCGGCGAGTTCAAGCATGAAAAGGGGCCCCTCGCTCAGGTGCTTCAGCAGTTTATGCTCCGGCTCTGGCTGCCCGGTAAGTGCGACAACGTCGAGAACATTGGATTCCCGCGGAATGATGGTTTGGAGCAAAGCGTCCAGTCGGCTGATCTGTTGCGGATACGATTCTGACAACCGGCAGATGGGGATGACGCGGCGCGGGCCGATGCGGACCCGCGGCCACTGACTGAGGTCAATTTCACTGTCGCCCCCCAGCCCGATCGTTCGTATTGCCATGCCTCTGACGCTGGTCTGGAAGTCGCCAATGCGCGAGCCGCTGTCAGCCAGTGTGGGAATGCCGTTGTGCAGACATGCGACGTCCGTGGTAGTTCCCCCCATATCCGCGACCACCGCCGCATCTTCGCTGAACAGTCGTGCCGCGCCAACCACACTGGCGGCGGGCCCGGAGAGGACGGTTTCAACGGGAAAATGCCGGGCGACCCGGTCGAGCATCTGGCTGCCGTCCCCTTTGACTACCATGATTTCCGCGTGTTCCAGTCCGGCCTGCCGGAGGGCATCCTCGACGGCTTCCAGCAAAGATTCAATGAGAGGGATGAGCTTGGCATTCATGGCGGCGGTGGTGGCGCGCTCGATGAAATTCAGGTGCGACGTCAGTTCGTGGCCGCACACAGCGGGTAAGCCCGTGCAGTCAAAGGCCATGTTTGCCACCGCGAGCTCGTGCTCAGGATTGATCACGCTTCCGAATCCACTGATCGCGAAGGCTTCGCATCCAGCCTGTTGTGCTTCTGTTGCAGCTTTCTTAACGTCCGTGTAATCTACGGGGCAGGTTTCCATGCCTTCCATGCTCATGGCGCCGCGAACCCGCCGGACGTAGCGGAAGGGTAACGTGTCAAGATGTATGTCTACCGGGCTCATCAGGAGCAGGGCAACCGGGCGGCCCTTTTTCTCGATAAATGCATTCGTGGCGAGAGTTGTGCTGATGCCCACTCGTTTCACGTTGGCCAAGTCATCCGCGGGCAGTGCGTCCAAGGCATTGAGAATGCCCTGAATAAGATTTCCATGCGTGGTAGGAGCTTTTGTGAAGGCCAGGATTTTCTCGGTCGAAAAATCGTAGATTACGGCGTCGGTGAAGGTGCCGCCGGTATCGATTCCTAAACCGATCCCGCTGCGTTGGACTTCGCGCACCTGTTTCTGCCGGGCATACTTGGCAAGCAGTTGTTCCACGCCGGAGTCGAACGTGGCGCTGAAACCGATAACCGCGGCACCCGGGGCTGTTACGGTCTTGCTGTGCGGCGGCACAAGTAACAGACGCGGGTCAGCCCAGTCACCTCGCAGCATGGCTTCAAGCAACGACTCATCCCCCTGCAGTCGCTGGTGTTCCCAGTCGAGCAGTTGCGCGGTTCCCTCAGTGATTTGTTCTCCCGGCGGCGACGGTTGTTCACCGGGGAAGTGGATGTACGCCGCGCGCCGGTAATTGCGTTTCCAGGATTCACGGAACGTGCATATAAATTCCGCATTGTCCTCGCCGTAACGCTCCCGCAGGCTTTCAAGCGAGGTGCCGTACAGGGACTTGTCGCGGCTGGACATGTGCGATTCTTTCGGTTGCTCCGCGACGGTTTTTTCGTACCAGCCGTGGGTCATGTATTTGGTGCCGGGATGGCGCTGGAACTCCTCCATATACCGTGCGTGAGAGCCGAGACAGATGCCGATACAGTCCTGTGTCCGGGGAATAATGAGAGGGACGCTTCGGCTCTGAAGACCGATCGTGCCTCGTCCGCATACGCCGAAAGCCAGACAAATGCCGTCCAGGCCGGATTCGTTATCCAGCTGGTCGATGGTTTCCTGAAGCAATGTACGCAGTCGACGAGGATTGTTGTGCAACTGAGCCGGCAGGAATCTCTCGATAAGGGTAAGATTAGTAAAGTGCCGTTTGACACGATGCACATTCCATTCAAGTACGCCGCAACCGACGACAGCCAGCTTGTGAATAGTCATGAGAACCTTGACTTGAAAGTCGTTTGTATGAGTTTGCCTGACACCGGATGGGCCTCTAGCCCGATTAAGCGAACTTGGGCTAGATTATAACCCAATAGTATAATGGGACAAGCGATTGATAAAAGAAATGGACCGGTACAACAGGGGGAGGGGCGAGAGGTGTGTTGTCAGCCCACGTCGCACGGGCGGATGCCGAACTGTTGTTTGAAGCAGGCACTGAAGTAGGCGGGTTGCATGAAACCGCACGCGTAAGCCACTTCCTTAACGGGCATGGTTGCATTTTCCTCGAGCATTTCACGCGCGTAACGAAGCCGGTATTCCCGCAGAATGTGGCTGAAGCATGACCGCCGTTCATTTCGCAGAATGCGACTGAGTTGGCGTGTCGAACATCCCGCCTGTATCGCAACATCTTCAAGTTGGATCTGCCGGTCATAATTGTCTTCGATGAATTGCAGTGCGCGGCGACATGCCTGCTCACTTCCTGAGCGTTCTTTACGTGTCCGGGACCCGCCATGCTGTATCCACGCATCCAGGGGTATCGCCATGTCCAGCCAGTTTGCCAGCCAGGCATAGAGCAATCCCGCTATGCGGTGCTCACGCCACGCAGTATCTGTGTTTGAGGTGGCCAATGCAAAGACGTTACAGAGCATGATGACCGAATCGTCCGCGGTCAGTCGATGCATGCTGTTATCGAGGGCGCTGTTAACGTGATGCTTAAACAGGGCCTTCTGCTTGCCAATGAGAGAGACAAGGCCACCGAGCATGATTGCTGGGGATTCACACTCCCAGGCATGGCGCGTCTCGGGCCCGATCATGACACCGCTTCCCGGTGTGAGAGCAGTGACTTGGCTCTCTGGACCCGAGAAGCGAACGCTCCCGCGAAGTACATATTCAACCTGCAACTCGCGGTGCTGGTGATGGTCCACGCGGCGACCAGCTTGATATTCCCCTGAGCCAATGTGCAGATGGCTTGTGAGCAGGGACACCCCGGCAAGATTCAGGGGGGGCATGAGTTTCCGGGCAGCATCCAGCCGCATATTGACCAGTCGGCAGTGTTTACGCGACGCAACTGCTTCGTCAGCGACTCTGCGGAGTGATTCAACGGATGCGGGCAGGCAGCATCTTCCGGCGTTCATCATTACAACTGGCCTCGATAAAGTGGCGAAATAATGATACTGAATGACCGTATTATAATAAGCCAATTCGTTGACGGCGCAAGGTTGCAGGCGTAATGTTAGGTGTCGTTTTACGAGAGCGGCCGACGATAGCGGATAACGAGTGGAACTCGTCCCGTCGTCCTCGTTGCCCGCTCTCGTCAACCGAAAAAAGTGATGGAAGGAGTTTTGGATGAGTTTAGACGTGCGCCATATCGAGACGGGCCGGGAGATTCCCAGCGAAGGCTATTGTGACCAGCCGTACGTGGTGGTTAATGCGGACGGCAGTTGGACGTGCCTGCTCACAACGGGTGTCGGTCACGAGGGGGCAAGCGGTCAGCATGTGGTGGCCGCGATTACCGGTGATCAGGGGAAAACGTGGAGCCAACTGTACGATATTGAGCCGGCAACCGGTCCGGAAGCAAGTTGGGTGATGCCGTTGCGCGTTCCGGAAACCGGTCGAATTTATGCCTTCTATACGTACAACAAAGAGAACCAGCGTGAAGTTAAGACGGTCGATGGCGGAACATTCAATCGCGTGGACTCTTTTGGGACCTATGCGTACCGGTACAGCGATGATTGCGGCCGGACGTGGTCAACGGAGCGGTACGAAATACCGATGCGCCTTTTCGAATGCGACCGTGAGAATGCGTACGCCGGCAATGTCATGTTCTTCTGGGGGGTTGGCAAGCCGTTTACACACAAAGGTGCGGCTTATGTCTGTGCCAGCAAAGTCGGGGGCTTCGGCACCGGGTTTTTTGCTCAGAACGAGGGTGTTCTGTTCCGCAGTCCCAACTTGCTGACCGAGCACGATCCGGCCAATCACGTGTGGGAAACACTTCCTGAGGGTGAAGTCGGCCTTCGAACACCACCGGGCGGCGGTCCGATTGCGGGCGAGTTCAACGCCACCCCAATGAACGACGGCAGCCTCTACGGCACGTTCAGAACCATAGACGGGTGGTCGTGTCACGCATACAGTCGGGACGATGGGCGTAACTGGGACATCGACTGGATGACCTACACGCCCGGCGGACGACGGGTGAAGAATCCGCGTTCCGCAAACTTTGTCCGACGTTTTTCGAATGGCAAGTATCTGTACTGGTTCTGTTTCAACGGTGGCGAGATTCTCGGACGCTCGCCAGGCGTCAATGCCGGGGTCGCCTACAACAACCGCAACCCTATCTGGTTGTGCGGCGGCGTCGAGAAGGACGGGCGAATCCACTGGTCGCAACCGGAGATTATCCTGTACGACGACAAGATCGGCAACCGCATGAGCTACCCGGATTTTATTGAAGATAATGGTCGTGTCTTTATTACCGAAACCCAGAAGACAATTGCGCGAGTCCACGAACTCGATTCCCATGTTCTAGAGGCAATGTGGAACCAGCATGAAACCTGTGAAACGGCTGCGGAAGGTTTGGTGTTGGATCTGAACGCGGAAGAGTGTGCCGCCGGTTCAGTGGTTGACATGCCCGAGCTGCCCTCCCTTCATAACCGCGCAGCGGACTACGTGGACGCCGATACCGGCGCAACGCTCGGCGGAAGTGTCCCGAAGCAAGTGGAGAGTCGCGGTGGGTTCGCGCTTGAATTCCGTGTGCGGTTCGACGACCTCGATCCGTGGCAAGTCCTTTTTGACAGTCGGGGAGAAGAAGGCCGCGGCGTGATCGTGCGACTCACTGATCATGGTACTCTGAAGCTGTACATAGTCAGTCGTGCCTACGACACGCCGGGCAGCACAAGCGGGAATGGAATGGTCGAAGCGGCCTGTGAATGCGACAGGAATCTGCTGCGCCCGGGGTGCGTACATCAGGTCTTGTTTAGTGTCGACGGCGGTCCCAAAATAATGAGTGTCATGGTTGACGGCGTTCTCTGTGACGGCGGCTCCGAGCGCCAATTCGGCTGGAGCCGTTTCCATCCGAACCTGATGAGTCCAAATGGCGCACCCACGGCCAAGTTGGCGCCGTCGTTGCACGGTGCCCTGGAGAGAGTGCGTTTGTACGATCGATATCTGCTTACCAGCGAGGGCGTCGCCAATTACCGAGCCCGGTGAGCACAAATCGACGCGTTCCGAAGGGTAATTCGGGCACTTTTACGGCACCCCAGTGTGCACTTTTCTGCATCGATGGACTGGTCGTAAGTCCTTGGAGCCCAACATTCCAGTATTCCATGGTATAATAGTGACTATTTTTTAGTGTGCCGCACTTTCCAAAAGACGCTCACGCGCCAGCAAGAGAACGACTAACAAGGGGTGTATTCCACCATGACCATACCCGTGGATTACCTGGCTCATCGTCAAACCGACCAACGTTTGCGTGCTCACCTCGAAGTAGGCAGCGAACGTGAATTGCTTGACCGCCTCGGGTGCGATTTCTTCTACCTGCCCGGCCGCGATATCTCGCAGAACGAGGGTGCCCTCCCGCTCTACAAGGGGACCCTCCCTGAAATGTCTGAAACCGAACGAGTCTGTCCACTGGGTGTCCGCTGGCACCGGGGAGCGTACGACAGCAAGTTCAGTGTGGACGAAGCGATTGAGGGGCCGTTTCAGGATCCACTGATTACGACGCGCGATATTCTGGCGTTTTCCTGGCCTAAGGCGGCCGATTTTGATTTCTCACCCCTTCTGAAAGTGGCTGGAGAGAATGCCGATCGGACGCGTATCGGCGGGCTTTGGACGGGGATCATGGGAGACAGCTATCGCATGCTCGGGTTCGAGAACTTCCTGCTCAACCTGGCGATGAATCCGGAGTTGATTCACACCTTGATCGATCGAATGACCGATATGTACCTGGAGCTTAACGATGCGTATTTTTCGCATTTGAAGGGGAAGTTCGAAATCTGGTTTTTCGGGAATGACTTCGGCAGTCAGGAAGGGCTGCTGATGAGTGCTGAAATGTGGGCCGATTTTTTCTTCGAGAATATTCGCAAGCTCTGTGATCTCGCCCATTCGTATGGGCTGACCGTGATGATGCATTCGTGCGGCGCCATCAGTGAACTGATTCCGCAGCTGATCGATGCCGGCGTTGACATTCTCGATCCGATTCAGGTGACCGCCAACGGCATGGATCCCGAGTCGCTGGCCGACCAGTATGGTGGGAAAATCACATTCCACGGCGGGATCGATACACAGCGTGTTCTGCCGGAAGCTTCACCCGAGGAGGTTGTTCAACACGTGCGGGATGTGGTGGGCACATTGGGAAGCACCGGCCGCTACATTTTCGCGCCAAGTCAGATTCTTGGTCCCGATATCCCCGTGGACAATATCGAGGCGATGTATCGGGTTGTCCGGGAGCTCAATGGAGATTACTGACTGCGGGAAATGACAGGAAGGAATCCCGGTCGGGATGGGAGGAGGTGGAGACCAGTGGGAGATGGTGTGGAGAATTGCGGTGTGGGTTGGTCGAGCAGATCTGTCGCTCCACCGGGACAAGCCCGTTGGGGGCGTGAACATAAGAAGCACCACCCGCCCCGGGACAAGCCCGTTGGGGGCGTTGACCGGAGAAAGACCCCGCCGACCTTGTGTCGGTGGTGAATCAGATCATCAACTGTCGAGTACCGATCCAGACGCCGCGACCGACCACAAAACCACACTTTACCGTGCATTAATTGTCCTGGATGAAGTCCCAGCTCAGGCTCAGTGTCTTGAGGATGTTCGTTGCTTCGTCTGACTTTACGATCCCCGGATCGCGCATTTGCAGACGGACGAAGACCGTGTTGAAAGGGACCCCTTCCTCGGCTTCCAGGGTTATGCTCAGGTGTTCCCCGTGAGACACTCCGCCATTCCAATCTACCCGGCGGCTGCTTTCTGCCACGTAGCGTTCATTGTCACGCGAAAGCCCTACAATATTGTGCGCAATATAGGGAAAGTTCGGAGTCTGGCTGTTCAATTTTGCGGTCACTTTGAGCATTGGTTTGGGAGTTGTCACTTTGAAGACCAGTTCCGCTTCGCCGCCGCCCGGCACTGGCGGAAACAGTCCGAGCCACTGACCGGGTTCCAGTTGCAGCTCGCCTTCGGTGCGGATACTCAGGGCTTGATCGAGAGTGTCCGGGTCGGTCAAGTCCAGGACAAGTTTGCCTGTTTCACCGGTGTCCGCCGTGACGACAGCGTCCGCCCGAACGCTGTCAGACACGGGGGGCTTATTCGTGACGAACCGTGGTTTTTCCGATTCGATCAGTTGCTGGAACCGTTCGGGATCCAAATCCAGTTTCTTCCTGATATCCGGGTCGCGCGAGAACAGAATGACGCGTGAGGTCAACAGATTGTCTACCGTCAATTCCCTGTTCCGGTCCGAACTTGTTTCCAGGAGACGTACTCCATCCCAGCTTACCTGGTAGGTCTGAGCGCCCGTGAACCAGTCGGGCAGGTTGATTCGGACCGTCCCGTCGACCGGGTAAACGTAAGGGATGCCTCCCTTTTTCAGTGCGAAGTTTGCGTGGATGCGATGGTTGCGGTTAACCAGTACGACCAGAATATTATCGCTTCCGCACAGCAGCGAGCGAGCCCAGATCATGTCACTGTTCGATTGAACGGCATGGTAGGGATATCCGACTGCGAGAAGCGAGGAAAGTCGCTCCAGTTCGGCATTGACCCGTCCCATCTGTTTCCATAACGGTTTAATCCGCGGAGCGCCGACATAGTAGCCCCCCTCGAACTTTCTGGGGAACGAGTTCCAGTCCATGAAGTAATTGATGCCTTTGAGACCGGCACCGATGGCGTAATGCACCATCATATCGTTTTCTTCGGGGGTTGGAGCGCGAAACGGTTCCTGGCCGGTGTTTGTGGTACTCCAGAACATCATATGCACTGGACGCGGGCTGACCGCCGCCAGCAGGGTATCGGCGGTGTTCGGGAAAGTTTCCATATCGTATCCCATCCATGTGCTTGGTACATATGTGTCCTGAATCATCACATCCGCCACCTCACCATAGTCCAGCCAATTTCGCGGGGCGAAAGTGCGATCGACAATGAACGTTGTTTCGTGTTTCGGATCCAGCCGGCGCTGCTGTCGCATAACCGGTTCGATCCTGTCCATTATACTTGTGCCGACACGCTCGAAGGCGGGCAGTTTTCGATACCCAAAGTCCTTGGCATCCGGTTCATCGATATTGGTGTACATAATACGGCCCGGGGGCGCGGTGGCGGCGGTCTTGATAAGATCTTCTGTCGGCGCTTGGCGAACGAGAGTGAATCCCAGGCGCGCGGCGTCACTTTGCGGGTCCCACTGACCGTGATGCCCGTGCAAGGCATAAAGGAGGTTAAAGAATTTAGCCTGGTACTCTTTCAGCGGGGTTTGTCCGGAAACTATGCCGCGGGGAAAACGGTCGTCTCGTACTCGGACCTGATACATGGCGGTTTCGCCTTCTTCGGTCGTGACCTTGAAACAGTGGAAACTGCCGTACTCGAGTGGTTCTCCCAGCGGGATGACGACCAAGGCGGGACGTCCAGGTGCCGTTGTTTTTTGAATCGTTCGACTCGTTCCGGTCAGGTCTTTGCCGTCCACGTAAATGTTTCTCAGTGTAAAGATCGATTCGGAGTAGTTGTCCACATACACGTATGCGGTATCCATGATTCGATTGAACCCCACGTGCCCCAGTCTGATTTTCTCATGGGTATCGGCATCGATTGTTGTCGACAGTTGCCGGTCGTTTTCTGTGCTCAGTCTTAAGGCGATGGGGTCCCGTGGAATATTACGGAGACGCACGTATACTGTTCCGATATTGCCAGGGGCGATTGTTTCTGGGTTGACACGGTGCCACACCACTTGTCCCACCTTTTCGGGAGTGGTCTGGAGGGCTTCCATTGGGGCGCCGTTGAGCGAGATTCCCGTGATCTGGAGCGGTTCTTCCCCCGTATTTTTCACGAAGGCGTGAATTGTCGCGCCGCGCTTGAAGTGATGTGGGAAATACTGTCGCCAATGGCTCCAGCCTTCCGACCATTCCCATTCCGTCAACGACAGGGGGTAGCGGTCAATGCGCAGATTGACGTGATCGATGTCCGCATTCGCGGCGGCTCCTGAGGCACCTGTCAGTATGCCCGATATAATGCACGTGCCGACAATTTCTTTCACCATTTTTCGTGTCCTTTCATGGATGTGCGCATTCAGTGCGCGTTTGCAAGAGGGGGATGTTTTATTTGTCAGATCGGAACCGGGCATCGATTTCCAGGCGTTTCAGGCGACTGCCGATATTGCTTTCGATGCCGCTGCTGTTGCGTTGAATCATGTGTACATAAAACTGTTTTATGCCGGAGAACATGGTGTTGTCCGACAGGTCCGCGGTGTACGTTCCGCGAGATGGTGGCTGACCGTTTGGCGATGGGGATCTTGTTCCTTCGGCCACGATTGTCTGTCCGTCCAGCGAAATGCCCAGGTCAAAGCTCCCGCCCAGATTTCCCAAGCTCTCGCCAGCGAGGCGAACGACGATGTTGTCCAAGGGGCAATGCGCCGAAAACGCTTGTACAATTTCAACGCCTCTGCCGTATCCTGAGACGCCCTTCATAGCAGGCGTCTTTCCTGCCTCCAGCAGTTGGGGTTTGTCGATTCTGCCCAGCACCCGCCATTGCCCGCTGGTCAAATCCTGCCGATACCGGATACCGCCGCGCCATCCGTCGAACCACGGATCGAGCAGGATTACAGGATTCTCCGGAATCTCGGTCTTCCCGGCAAGGGTAGCATGTTTCAGTGTAACCGCGCCGGAAGGACCGCTCAAGGTGATTCGTACTCGGGATTCATGGCCGGTGTCCCCCAGGTCGAAATGGAGCGACGCATCTTCCACGGCGGGTTCGGGACCAACTGTCCGCCAAGGATCCGGGTAAGAGTCGAGTGGACCGGCCATTCCGTAGCGCGCCTGTTCCACTTGAATATGCTCGGCGTTCCCTTCGATGGCCAGTTCCAGGCTTGCGCTTCTGACTGGCCAGCGCGACCAGAATTGATAATCGAGGACGATATTTTGACCGTTCGTTCGCAGGTCTTTTACTGCCCCTGTCAGGCGCGTGAAGCCATAGATTGTTGCGCCGCCCGCGCCCTGCCATGAAAGCTCGATGTTTCCCTGGGAGTCGGGAACGACTTCGACGGGATCGCCCCACACGAAGTCGGCGCTTGTCAGGGGATGGTCTCCGCGGCTTCGCCGTTGGAATTCCATGGCGCTGAACATAAAATTGCGGCGTGGGATGTAAGGCGGCTTGTACCCGTAGAGCCAGTTATTGCAGCTTCCCGTTCCGCCGTCGGCCGCGAAATAGAACGCCGGGATATCGAATTCCTTGCACACCATTACCTGTTCCCTGGCGGCCTTGAGGTTGCTGAAACCCGAGGCGTCGATGCACATAACCAGTGGTTTGCCCGTGGACAGGTAGTCAATCACTTTTTTACGCGTGGACGTGTAGTCCTGGCCGTAAAAATCGTAGCAGTATCCGTCGGCCTTGGCGCCGCCGGGTCCGAGCGGCATGGAGTACCAGACGTAAACAGGCAGATCGCTGTACTCTTTCACGATGTCATAGAGTGGATTCAGCCACCGCGCCGCGTTGTACGGGTTTTCCTCCCAGAAGTGGAGCGCGTCAATCAGTGGTAGAGCGTCTTCATTGTTTTCCAGCCACTCGCGGAGTACAGCCTCCGTTGCCTCTGGATCTCCCTGCCAGCGGGACGGTTCTTCGAACTGTATGACCGTGAACACACCGCGTTCACGGGCGGTTTTCAGGGATTGGATATCCAGGGTCTTGTCAACACTGAGGCGTTTGGCGTTCAGGGTGCCTCCCCACTGGTATGCAATGGCATAAACGCCGCTGTCGGAAAACCGACCGCGACGGCGTTCGGCAGCCGTCAGTTGCGGGAGGAGGAAGGGAAACGCCAGCAAAGGGAAAAGAAGTGTCTTGAAGGTCATTGTCTATTACCTTTCTGCGTGAGTGCGAGGGGGGGTATTACGAAAGCTGCTGGGCGAACTCAATTTTTGCCCGCATTTTCCAGCCTGTACATCGCCCCTTTGTAGTAATTCGCGGAATTGTATGGTGGGTTGTTGATCATGTAGGAGCGAATCGTTCCGTCGTCGGCCACTTGACGTACATGACCGTCAAGCCAGACGGTGTTCCATGCGTCCCCGTGGAAATAGTGGCTTGCATTGAGAAGCACGTCGGTATGCGCGATTTCTTCGGCCGGTCGCTGTATTTTCGAAAGAGGAAGCGAGATATAGCGTTGGCCGGTGGGGTACCACACGGTTCCTCCGGTTCGTGTAAAGCCCGAGTTGCCCCAGCCGCCATTGTAGGACGTGGCCGGTCCGTAGCCCAGTTGCCAGGAATTGTTGAAGTTCAAACTCGGGCAGCCCATGATCCCTTCGGAATTGTAGTAATCCAGGTGCTGCAGCAATTTTATGCCCCACACATAGCTGCCGTAATACTTGCCGTAGTATGGCAAATCGGACCACCCGGTGGCAAACTCGTCGTTGTAGTCATTCGCATACATCATTGTTGCCAC
Source organism: Minisyncoccota bacterium (assembly GCA_021734725.1). Taxonomy (GTDB): domain Bacteria; phylum Verrucomicrobiota; class Lentisphaeria; order Oligosphaerales; family MVZH01; genus JAIPIM01. Next base: position 12,600 of record JAIPIM010000062.1, read on the forward strand.
GATATGCTGCTTCAAATTGCTTCTGCACACAATACTTTTCGCACGATCTTTGGCATTCTGAAGCGCGGGCAACAGCAGGCTGGCCAGTACTGCAATGATGGCGATAACCACAAGCAGCTCGATGAGAGTAAATTGCGCTGTTCTGTCCTTGGGCGGACGGGGTTGTTGTCTCATGGATGGGCTCCCTCGTTCCAAGATCCCGTGGGATCGCTCTGCTGCTCCTTATCGTTCCCCCTTGCAGGCAAAGGGGATGGGGATCATTTCACTTGCGTCCCCGGCGATATCGTCCGAACATCGGAAGCCCACCTAACAGCAGAAGCAAGAACGACGCCGGTTCGGGGATGGCCGTGACCGTGACATCGGTGATGTAGGCCGAATACCATGGCTGATCAACGGTGTAATTTCCGTTGCTCCAGACGATGCTGATGTAGACTTCGTCGATGTTTTGATAGGCGGCATCGGTGGGGGCGAGCGTGGCCGTGATATCGGGATAAGCCACTGCGGCGCCGTTCGCTGTCTTCTGATCCCAAGTGATTCCGTCCAGAGACAGGCCGACACCGAAGCTTGCGCCATGCGATGGATGTCCGTGCCCGTGGGCGGTGATGGTGATGTTTTTCATTCGCGCATAGGGTAATTCGAGTTTCTTGATCCAGATCGTCTGTTGCCGGCTATTGGCCGACATCCCGTAGTGCAGGGCGTCCCCGTCAAGATCCAGTGAGATGCTGTTCCAGCCGTTTTCGTAAGGGACGATGTTCGCCGTTCCCCACGTTACGGTTTGAGTGTCCCAGTCGCCGCCCGCGCCAACGGTGCGCTGCGCTACGGTACCGAAGTCGTTGACGTAACATTCGATGGCGGCGGCTTGGACATTGGAGGAGAAGAGTACGCCAAGTACCAGCAGGCTTGTCGCTATGAGCAATGTTGTGAAGTGATGTTTCTTTTGCATGGTCTGTAATCCTTTTTTTGGGGGAGTCTTGTTTTTTTCTATTTTTCCATTCAACAATCGACGGGGACCGTTTTGCACCGCGCCTACGTGCGCCGCCGCCGCATAAGCATGAATCCGCCCAGTCCCACCAAGGTCAGCGACGCCGGTTCAGGGACTGTTATGAGCCCGGTCAGCATGATATTTTGGACCCACGGTGCGTAAGTTGTGGCGCCGTTGTTTTGGCTTAAACCGATGCGCAGCCAAACGGTTTCGAGGTCTTGATCATAACCCAAGGTACCGGTACTGTCGGCAGTCATTGTGTAACTGCCGTTCACCGATCCCGGTACGCTGCTTATGACATCGAAACTTGTTCCGTCAAGCGACAGATAGAGTCTGGCGCTTGTGGCCCAACTACTCGCGGAGCCATAGCCCGTACCAGTGGCGATAGGATTCGCAAAGCGGTAGCCATTGGGGGCGTCGATTCGAAGGGTAGCGGTGCGAGTGCCGGAACTCGCGCCACTATCGACTTTCCAACGGTTGGCGAGGTCATCGCCATCCTTGTCCAGTGTAGTCACGGGAACGAAGGAGGTACTCGTACCCGTATACGACCATTCGTTCTGTTGTGCAGTCGTACCGAAATCGTTTATGATAATGTTCGTACGTTCGTCGCGTCGTGCTGGCAGGATGTCGGCTTGGACCTGTAGTGCGGCGGTCCGTCCCGTATAATTGACATTGTATGTGCCGCCGCTGTAATAGCGCACGTCGGCTACAGCATCGAATGCAGTCACTCGTGTATAGTCTGGGTCTGCATGCGCTGTTGAAGGCGTGCTGTAGGGATTGTAGCCGCCACTGTTGTCAGTGCTCACCCTGTAATCCTTTGTTGTTCCTGCGTCCTGCGACAATGACCAACCCGCCTGGCTCGTGTGGCCCGAGTGGCCGCCCCCATATCCTGACACCGTTGGATTGCTGAGAACAGTGAATGCCGGTGCAAAGATGGACTTTACCGCGGTTCGCGTATTCACGAATGAGCTTGTACAGCGAATGGCGCCAAACAAACTCCTGAATCCGTGAAAAAACCAATCGATTTTACCGCGGATTCAATTTTTGTTGATGTTGTTGTGATTTTTCGTTGAAATTGTTGTTGTTATCCGTCGGTTGTCAGGATGGCGGCGATTCCGTTGCCCCTGACACGGG
>JAIPIM010000063.1 GCA_021734725.1 Minisyncoccota bacterium
GGAGACAATATCCGCAGCCGGTGCAGTAGAGATCACGCATTTTGGCCAAGCGTTTCAGATGATCATCGATCGTCTGCTTTTCTTCGTTTGTGAGGCTCACGTTATCATTGGCCACCTTGACATTTTCCTGTACCTGCTGCATGGTGCTCATGCCGGACAGCGCAACAGTGACATCCGGATTCGCCAGCACAAAACGCAGTGCCAGTTCCGGTATTCGGTGTACGCCTTCCACCATTGCATTCAATACGTCGCTTGGTACTCCCAATCGGCCACCGGCCACGGGCCCCATCACAACGACACCAATGCCGCATTCTCCGGCATACGAGATACCTTCCTCGAGAGCGCGATCCAAAAGATTGTATTGAAGCGTGATGACTTCAGGGTAGCCACTGTCGATGAGTTTCATCAGAGCGTCGTTGTCATCGTGAAAGGAACAGCATATGTGTTTGATCAAACCTTCATCACGTGCTTTTGCCATCCATTTGTTCAAGCGTGGTTCGACATTTTCACGGTAGCTTTTCCAGTTGATGCCATGGTGGTTGTAGATGTCGATATGATCCACCTGCAGGCGGTCCAGGCTGTTCTCCAAGTGTCCGCGCCATACACTTTCATCGTCTCCGTAATAGTGGTTTTTCGTGGAGAGTACAATGTTGTGGCGCCATCCCTTCAGTGCTTCGCCGACGGCTCTTTGGCTGTCTTCGTTGCAGTATCCCACGGCCGTGTCGATGTAGTTGACGCCGTGTTCGAAGGCATAATGAATCATGGGGATTGCCAACTCCCGATTTACGCGCAGTTGGTCCGCTATCCCTTCTGTAGGAAGCCGCATGGCGCCGAAGCCTAATCGCGAGACTTCAAGGCCGGTGTTACCCAATTTTCGGTAGTGCACAGTGTTCTATCCTCGTCGTTATGCCCACCCCCTGAGGGATAAATCGCCAAAAGAGTAATGAGTCCCATCGTACACCCGTTCCAGGAGGCGAGCGTATCTTTCACGGCAAGAGCAACAGTTACTTATTTTACCATGATTACGCTTGGACTGCAACCTCTCAGGCTGACCCGTCACATCCATCTGTCAACGAGTGACTTGACTGGCGTTTTTGCTTTCACCATTACGAGGGGGGTGTCCAGTCTTTGGGCCAAGGCATCAGGGAGGGCAGAGAAAGCGAATGTCTGCAGGCGGTGGTGACCGGTGGCTCCGATGACAATGAGGTCGTATTTCGCGGCTTCAGCAAGAATACATGCTGCCTGCAATGCTGGACGCAAACCATTCCATCCAGCCGGCAACAAAGCTGGGGCCGCGTCCGAAGCCGATGCGTGCAAAATTGTATGCCCCTCCAGCACGCGGTACGGCGGAGCTGAGTTCCGCATACGACATCGCCGAACAAATAGCGACTACCCCGTTAAGCGCGAAGGTGAGGATGGTGCCTCCTGGCCCGACGATGGAAAGAGACGTCCCAATGCCCAGAAAAACGCCAGCGCCAATCATCATACCGACGCCCATCATCGTGACGTGAAAAAGATTGAGTTCCCGCGACAGTTCAGTGGCGAATGCCGGGTCGTGTGTGTCAGGAGTCTTTGCCGCCATCACGCAATGCCTTTTTTATCTCACGAAGAGAAGTCAGATTGCGGCAGTCGATCATGTGTATGATCCTCACGCTCCAGACATAAGCGGTTATCACTACAGCCAGTGCTGCCAACGCCACGAGTGTTCCAATGAGAGTCGTGATTTCCAAGGGGGTTCCGTGCCTCCTGTACCATGAACTTTCCGAGTTCATCCAGCATAATTCTGTACAATGCTCAAAATAATGCGAGTATCTGCTTTGGCAAAGCTGGTGTGGACAGCTTCCAGGGGCATTCCGTTCTAAAGCCGGGATGGCCTTGAATAACCACTATCCAATAAAAGTCCTTTTTGCCGGTTGTTTTCTCACGGATTCAGGCTTCAGTGAAAGGGACAACGTCCGCAATGCTTTCGGCATCGGTCAGGATCATGAGAAGGCGGTCGACCCCGAGGGCGATTCCACTGCACTCGGGAAGATGACCTCCTCTCAGGCAGGCCATGTATTCATTGTCTAATGGATAGACCCCGCGTCCGGTCCGACGACGCAGGGCGGCGCTTTCAATGAATCTGTGTTCCTGTTCACCCGCATCCGTAAGTTCGTTGTAGGCGTTTGCCAGTTCGACGCCCGCGATGTAGAGCTCCCAGCGTTCAACCCGTCTGTGGTTATCCGGTTTCGTGCGAGCCAGGCTGCCCAGCTGACTGGGGAAGTCAAACAGTACAGTTGGTCGAGTACGTCCCAGGTGTGGTTCCACGGAGTCTACCAGTATTTCTTCGAAACGATTTTCCGCGACGGCGGCATCGACTGAACTGCCGGCGTACCGTTCAAACGCTTGATCGACGGTCAATGCTTCCCACTCTTGGGCGACATTTATGGTGACGCTGCGGCATGACAAGGCGTGCGATCCACAAAGGGCATGGGCGGCTCGTTTAACCAGGTCCACAGTGTCTCTGAGGATGGACTGGTAGTCTTCATGGGCGCGATACCACTCCAGCATGGTAAATTCCGAGAGGTGTCGGCGGCCTTTTTCACCGGCTCGGAAACAGGGGCCCAGTTGAAACAATCGTGGATACCCGGCAGCCAGCAATCGTTTCATGTGCAGTTCAGGTGAGGTCCGCAGGAACATTGTGCCTGACGGCTCGGCATCGATATGGTCTTCCAGGGCCGGTGCCGCAATCCGCACAGGGGTATCTACTTCCAGGAAGTCCCGTGCAGAGAAGAAATCCCGAATGCAGGCGGTCAGCTTGTGGCGGGCCTGCAATCGGGATTTGAGCTGGTACAGTCGGTTGAGAGATTCAGGCTTTACTGACACGCTCGCTGTACTCTCCGGTTCGGGTGTCGACTTTGATTCGGTCGCCTTCGTTGAGGAAAATGGGGACCTGGAGTTCATAGCCGTTTTCGAGCTGAGCCGGTTTCGTCACGTTTGTCGCGGTGTCCCCGCGCACCCCGGGTTCCGTTTTGGCAATCTTGAATTCAACGAAGACCGGCAGGTCGACGTCGATCGGTTTATCCCGGTAGAAGAGGATCGCGCATTCGGCATCCGGTTTGAGGAAATGTTGTGTGTCGCCAAGTACGTTGGCTGGAACCAGCACTTGCTCATAGGTTTCCGCGTCCATGAACACGTAGTGGGTGGCTTCCTTGTAGGAATAGATCATATCCCGTTGTTCAAGGTCTGGTTTGTCAATCTTATCAACCGACCGGAACGTCTTGTCCATGGTCGTGCCCGTCACCATGTTTTTGAGCTTGCAGCGGTACAGGGCTTGTCCCTTGCCGGGCTTGCAGAAGTCAAAGTCGGTGATGACATACGGTTCATTGTCGATTTCGATCTTCAAACCTTTACGCAAATCGGATGCTTGATACATAGGCACTCCTTTAAAACTGCTTCAACGGCACAAGAAAAACTGAACCCGCGGAACCCGCCGAGGCTTCAGTTCCCCGGCTAAAACCAAAAGTCAATATTGTACGTTCTTATCGGCCCGTTGTCAATACGGCCATCGGCCGCTGCTCAAAAAAGTAGGGCGGGTCTCCAGACCCGTCCCGATTGAACAGTTGCGCAGGTCTCCAGTTCCGCTCGTCCGCCTAGGCAGCCCGGAGGACCGCACTACTAAGCCAGCGCACCGCACATCAACTTTTTGTCCATGACAAAGTAATTTCTCAAAGGCCATCGGTCGATGGTTACGCGCGACGATATCTTTTCCCGAGTCTTCGGGAACGGTTTACGGATTGTTTTCCGGGTCCAGAATCCTATGTGGTTCCGTACTTTTTGACGTGTTCGACAATGTCTCGGAGGTGGCGAATCCGTGCAAGTGGGGGGTCATTCGGACTGGGCTCGGCTGGGAGCTTTCCGTGCGCCGTTTTCACGAACCCCTGGTCAGTCTGCAGCAAGAGCTTGTTGTTGCGAATGCTGATGGCGCTGATGCCCGCCGCCGCGGCGGTTATTCGCAAGCGTGTAATTTCCAAAAGTGTTATGGCCGGTATGGGCGGGGGGCCGAAGCGGTCTTCGAGTTCTTCCTGGAACGTATCGACTTCTTGGACGGTTTGCATTTTGCTGAGCCTGCGGTAACTGTCCAGTCTGATACCTTCCGCGGCGATATAACCGGGGGGTAGTGCCGCTGGTTGTCGGCCTTTGCGGGCCTGCAGCCCGAGGGAGACACCCGGAAGATTGACGTCGACCGGCGGTCTGCGCGGTGCCGGTTTATTTTCGAGTTGAGCCACGGCTTCCCGCAACAATTCGCAGTACAATTCAAAACCGACGGCGGCCACGTGTCCGCTCTGTTCAGTGCCCAGGATATTACCTGCCCCCCGGATTTCGAGGTCGCGTAATGCCAGTTTGAAGCCGGCTCCGAGATGCGTGTATTGTCGGATGGCTGCCAGTCGCTCTCGTGCATTGCGCGGCAACGCGCCCATGGGGGGCAGCAGCAGATAGGCATATGCCTGGTTGTGATAGCGGCCTACGCGCCCGCGCAACTGGTACAGTTCGGCCAGTCCGAATCTGTCGGCGCGATCGATCAGAATGGTATTCGCATTGGTTATGTCCAGGCCGGATTCGATAATGGTAGTGCACACAAGCACGTCAATATCGCCGTTCAGATACTGGATCATAATGTTCTCAAGCTCGTGCGCGGGCATTTGTCCATGCGCAACGCCGAATGTCGCTTCAGGCACAAGCCGGGTCAGATGCCGATGCACGTTGTCGATGGTCTGTACACGATTGTGGAGGAAGAAGACTTGGCCTTTACGCTCTAACTCTCGCAGGATAGCCTCCCGGATGAGGTCATTGTCGTATTGCGCCACGACTGTACGAATGGGCAGACGTTCTGCCGGCGGGGTCATAATGGTGCTCAAATTACGTATCCCGGACAGACTGAAATAGAGAGTGCGTGGTATGGGGGTTGCTGTCATGGTCAGGATATCGAGACTGGCGCGGAGCCGTTTCAAGCGTTCCTTGTGTTTGACACCGAACCGCTGTTCCTCGTCAACCACCAAAAGGCCGAGATCGTTGAAGTGTATGTCATCCTGAATAAGGCGGTGGGTTCCGATGACGATATCAAGCTCGCCGGTCGCCAGTGCATCGAGGATAGACCGTTGTTCCGCGGTGGTTTTGAAACGGCTGAGCATATCGATTTCGACGGGATATTCGGCCATACGATCCCGGAAGGTCAGATAATGCTGTTGAGCCAGAACCGTAGTTGGGACGAGCACGGCAACCTGTTTGCCATTCATTACGGCGCGAAATGCGGCGCGCATGGCGATTTCCGTTTTACCGTAGCCGACATCGCCGCACAGGAGCCTATCCATGGGTTCGGTCTTGGCCATGTCCTGCAGAACATCAGCGATGGCCTGCTGTTGATCCGCTGTTTCCACGTAGGGAAAAGCTTGTGCGAAAGCATGTTCCCACTCATGTTCCTGCTGAAAGGCCGTTCCTTTTGACTGACGCCGCACCGCCTCCAGCCGCAACAGTTCCGCGGCAACATCGAACGCTGCCGACGCGGCCGCCTTTTTCTGATTGTTCCAGGCGTTTCCGCCTACCTTGCTGAGTTTCGGCAATTTCTTTGAGCCGCCGACGTAGCGGCTCACCAGATGCGCCTGGTCGAGGGGGACAAACAGCCGGGCGTCGTCGGCGAATTCCAGCTCGACGGCCTCCTGAACAGCGCCACTGACCTCTATCTCGCGGATGCCGTGAAACAGGCACACGCCGTGCGACGCATGGACAGCATAACACCCTTGTTCCAGCGACATTTCATCGTGAACACCGTAATCGGCGCGGTATTTGGATCGACGACGACGGCGTGTTTCCAGACGCTTGCCAAAGATCTCATGCTCGCTCAGGAGGACCAGGCCGATATCGGAAAACAGAACACCTGCGTCTAATACGTGAGGCGTTACCTGAACGGGCAGGGACCGGGTCAGTCCGTCGTTCCTCAGCATTTCTTTGAATCGCGTTGCTTCTCCTTCGTTTCCGCAGCAGGCCACTATTGTGTATGTTTGCTCTGCCCATCGTCGAAGGTTATCACGCAGCAATTGCCAATGCAGCGTAACTGCATCGGGTCCGAACTCTGCCAGAAACGAGGCCAGGTTTTCACCAGCTCGCCGGCACGGCAGATCGACACAGCGCTTTGTATCATCCGATGGCGAAGGCGCGCCGGCGTAATGGACGCCGCCGTGTAATTGGACCAGCCGCTGTTGCCAATTGGTAATGGCGTTCTGCCATGCGTGTTCTTCACTGTCTTCGCCATAGCGGGCGATGTGGTCGCTCACGTCCCGCATTCCACAGACAACCAGTGTCGTGTCGTGAGTGAAATACGACAACAGGGTGTCGGAGTTCGCTTTATTGTCCGTTTCCTGGATTGCTTCACCGCGTGGGATAATTCGCATGGCATGTACCGCGCGGAAAGATCTCTGAGTTTCAGGATCGAAGAAGCGCATTGTATCGATTCGGTTGCCGAAGAACTCGAGACGAACCGGGTATTCATAGAGTGGCGAATAGATGTCCAGGATGCCGCCCCGGTGCGCGAATTCCCCGGGCATATGAACTTCCAGTTCGTTGTCGTAATCCAAGTCGATGAGGCAACCGATAATGCTTTCCAACGAACGATCCTCAGTGCCTTTTCGAAGCTCAAATCTATGCATTCCGAATACGGTAGGCGACGTGGTGGGAGTCACGATAGCGGCTGCTGATGTGACGAAGACGGCCGGCTCACTGCTCAATGCCGCGTCCAGAGCGGCCGCACGCGCGGCTTCATTTTCCGGGACCCACTCCCGGCGGAACCCCTTGACTTCAGGAATAGAGTGCAGCGGACGCGGATCCGCGACGATCGCCTGATAATTGCGCAGGGCTTCCGCCAGATGGTCCGCCGTAGCCGGTTCCGGAGTTACCAGAAGAACGCGTCCTGCATGAGCGAGCATTATTGTGGCGGCACCGGCTGGCAGGAGTTCCGGACCATGCAGATGCACGCAGGGTTCATGCCGCTCAGCGAACGTCTTTCGTGCCCACTGCTTCAGCTTGACTGTCCAATCCATTGTTTTTTGTGCCAAACTGCGACTCATATGGTTGAAGCGTATGCGATTTTTGCTATACTAGTAACTACTTAAGAAACGGCGCAACCCAACCGTTTTGCCGTAAGGAATGCGTACAGGGCATGAACCGTTGCGGGACTCCATGAATACTGTTGTAAAAGGGCGACATTTTCGTGTCAGCTAAAAATGACTCAATGAAAGCCTACATGCAAGATGTGGGCCATATACCGCTTGTAACACGCAAGGAAGAGGTGGAGTTGGCCGGTCGTATCTCCGCCGGTGATGATGCTGCCCGCCAGAAACTGATTCGCAGCAACCTTCGCTTAGTTGTCAAAATCGCGCATGATTTCAAGGGGCTTGGCTTGCCCTTGGTTGACCTCATCAGCGAAGGCAATATTGGTCTCATGCGTGCCGTGGATAAATTTGACCCGAATAAGGGTGCAAAGTTCAGCAGCTACGCGGCCTGGTGGATCAAGCAATCCATGCGACGCGCCTTGGCGAACCAGAGTCGCACTATCCGTATACCGGTGCAATCCGCCGGCAAAATCAACAAAATAAAAACGGTTCGGACTAAACTGGCGCAATCCCTGGGGCGCGAACCGACCGATGCTGAAATTGCCGACGAACTTGATTTCAGCGAACGCACTGTTTCTGTTTTACGCCGCTCTGGCATCAAGAGTTTTTCGTTGAACGAGTCGATTCAGGAGGGCGAGAGCGGTGATTTTGAAGACGTGATTGCGGACTTGGACAGTGCGGCCCCGGATGAAATAGCTGAAGAAGCCGAGTCCAACGAGTTTCTTCTTCGGCTGGTGGAAGATCTCGACGAGCGTGAACGCCTAATCCTTACAAAGCGGTTCGGGTTGGACGGTACGTCGCCCAAAACGTTGCAGGAACTGAGTGGCTTGGTCGGCCGAACACGGGAACGGGTTCGGCAAATTCAGTATCAAGCCCTGGCTAAATTAAAAAAGAAGTTGAAAAAAGAACTTAGTGTTTCATCTTATCAGGTCACACAAGACGAGAATTCTGTTACTAAGAAACGTGGATAATACCGAAAGGATGTGAGTTGCTTTATGCCAGAAGTCAAACTTCGCAAGAATGAAGCTCTGGACCGCGCACTGCGACGGCTGAAGAAGAAGCTGGACAAAGAGGGGACCCTGAAAGAAATTCGTAATCGACGTCATTACGAGAAGCCGTCCGACAAGCGGAACCGTGAGCGTAGCCGCAGACGCTGATCACCAGAAGCAGTCGTCTGCAATCGTTTGCTACGGAGAGCCACGCCGAGTCGAGATAAACAAGTCTCGACTCGGTGTTTTTTTATCGTCAATCGCCCGGTTTCTCTTTGAGATCGTGATCGCCCCTATGGTCAACCGGGCGTCCCCGGGTGCTGTTGTCTGAGCAGAGTCTGTGCAAGTGACGGTGTCCTGACTCAGTCGACGTCGACCAGCCACCCATAGCGGTCAGGCTCTTCTCCGTACTGGATCGCCGTAACTTCGCGGTAGAGCTCTTGGAGAACGGGGCCACAGCCCTCAGGGGGGCCTACCCGCAGGGTCGTATCCCCACGCACGATTTCATTCACGGGAGTCACCACAACAGCGGTGCCGCAGGCGCCGACCTCGCAAAACTCGGCCACTTCGTCGAACAGGACGGGGCGACGTTCTACGGTGAGCCCCATACTGCCGGCGATCTGCTGCAGGGAATTGTTCGTCACACTCGGCAATATGGACGGCGATTCCGGGGTGACGTAGTGTTTGTCGTTGGTGATTGCCACAAAATTCGATGTGCTGAATTCCTCAATGTATCTGTGCTCTTTGGCGTCCAAGTACAGTTCAATCGAAAATCCTTTGTCATGGGCATCTTTATGGGGTTTCAGGCTGGCGGCGTAATTGCCCGCAACCTTCACACTCCCCATGCCGTGCGGCGCAGCCCGGTCGTAGTCATCCAGGACAATTGCCCGTACGGGTTGGAGACCGCCTTTGTAATAGGGGCCTACGGGAAGAACGAGGATAAGAAAAACGTATTCCGCGGCCGGCTGGACACCGATACGGGGTCCGCTGCCGAACATCAAAGGACGTATGTAAAGCGATCCGCCGGTGCCGTATGGAGGTACATAATCGCGGTTGGCCTGAATCACACGTTTAACGGCATTCAGGAACAGCTCTTCCGGGAGTGACGGCATGCAGACCCGTGTTGCGGTACAATTAAGCCGCCGCACATTCATGGCAGGTCGAAATAGGCGCACGGCGCCGTCCTTGCATTCAAACGCTTTAAGGCCTTCGAAGGCGGCTTGTCCGTAATGCAGGGCGGTGGCGGCAATGTGGAGGTGCAAATAGGGTTCGGTAACCAGTTTTCCGTCATCCCATTCGCCATTGCTCCAGCGATACTGAATATGGCAGTCCGCGGGCATGTATTCGAAGCCAAGCTTGTCCCAGTCGATGTTGGATCGTTGTCTGTGCACGTTTTACCGCTCCGGCATTGGTTGGTGACCGGCGAGCCGGCCTTTTGGCTGATGTATTATCGTTCAACGCAGTCCCAAAGAATGTACATGGCCCTCCAGCGTTGCACAAGCGTGGTTGCGTTTTTTCACGGAGCGCCCTGGTTCGTTTTCCGCCACGCCGTTTCGATGCCGGGTGTACGATATTTCAACCATTGTAAGCTAGATCACTAGCGTCCAACTGGTGATTTTTGATTTAGATGTAACATTGTGCTTATGAGCATTATACAGCGTAAAACAAACGACGATGATGAAGCCATTTTTCAGCGTGGTTACGGGTATCATTTCAGTGGTTCGTCCAGGTCGAGATAATTGAAGTTGACCGATTCAACCTCTTCCTGGGGCAGGTGCCCAGGAGCATAGGTGATGCTGAAGCGTCCTTCCGACGAGCCATGGATCAGACGAGCGGTGGCATGGGTGAGGTCCTGCAGTTCCTCTTCGTTCTTGTAGAGTTCCATGATCCGATCTGTTCCGACATATCCATAGCGCCGTATGATCCGGTCCGCTTCGTTCTGTTCGCCGAACCGTTTAAGTCCCGGGGCGATGACCAACAGCTCGCTGCCGTCGGTTATTGCCTTGCGGGTTCTATAGATCGCCCTGGACTGACTGAATATTGAACTCCCAGATTCTTCATTCGTCGCCAAATTGTTGTTCGGTTCACCCCTAGACGACGTGCGGCTTCGCTTTTGTTGCCGTTGCATTCGCGCAGCAGCTTGAGAAAGGCGTCCGGATCATCCATTTGCGTTAGTGCGGGTTGTGCGCGGCTCGGGACGCGCTCGGATTCGTTGGCATATCCGCGTTCCAAGCAGTGGGCGTTGCGCAGTTCTATCATGCGAATTTCCATGGGCAGGTCGAACAGGCTGATACGCCCGTTTCGGCAGGTGACAAAGGCGTGTTCGACCGCGTTCTCCAGTTCGCGCACATTCCACGGCCAGCAATGATCCATGAGACAGCGCATGGCCTCCTCCTCAACGCCCTGGATGTCGCGCCCGGTCGAAGCATTGAACAGTTTTATAAAGTGGTCGAGCAACAACGGAATGTCGCACTTCCGTTCGCGAAGGGGCGGAATGGTAATGGGAAACACGCGGATGCGATAGTAGAGGTCTTCTCGAAACAGCCCTTGGCGGACCAGTTTATGCAAATCCCGGTGCGTGGCGCAGACCACTCGGATATCGACGGTGCGGGGAGTCGAGTCACCCACGCGCTCGAAGGTCCGTTCCTGCAGCACTCTCAACAACTTCAACTGGATCAGTGGAGTGAGGTCGCCGATTTCGTCCAGAAAGATCATGCCGCAACCGGCCATTTCGAATCGCCCGGGCTTGTCCTGCGTAGCGCCCGTGAATGCACCTTTGACATGCCCGAACAACTCGCTCTCCAGCAGTGTTTCGGACAACGCCGAACAATTGACCTTGACCAGCGGGCCGTCGCGTCGGGCGCTCTCGCGGTGGATTGCTTCGCCCACGCGTTCCTTCCCCGTGCCGGTCTCGCCCAGCAAAAGCACCGTCGCCTCCGACTCCGCCGCCAGATGAATGCGCTCGTACACCGCGCGCATGGCATCGCTGCGTCCGATCAGACCCTGAACTCCGCCCGGTTCGAACTCACTACCCCCGAGCACCACGAGTTCACGCTCCAGTCGCTTCACCTTGCGCATGTCGGAAAAGGTCTCGACCAGGCCCACCACCTTGCCGGCATCGTCACGAACAACCCCGACGCTTTTCAGAACCGGCACCTGTTCACCGTCGGATTTGCGAACTTCGCATTCTATGGTCAGTTGATCGGCTTCCCCGCGCAGCAGTCCGCAATTTTCTACGGATTCGCCCGCATGAACCCCGCAGGCGTCGCATTCCAGAAACGTGCATGGCTTACCACAGACATCGTCGGCTGCGTATCCGGTCAACCGTTGCATCGCCCGGTTCCAGGCGCAGACGCGGCCTTCGGCGTCAACCACCATCACGCCGTCCGGTATCGTTCCCAGAAGAATCTCGGGCGACAGCCACTCCGCCCGGTTGGTTGTGCATTGACATAGTTTCATGGGGTTGGGGTTCCTTGTTCTTCGTTCGTTGTTCTTCTGGAGGGCGAGTCGTACCCGCCCTCCATTCCAGGTGAGGAATGAAGCGTTGCACAGGCGCAACATCTAAAACGTTGCACGCAACATAGCGCACTGCTTTTGGGTTTGCAATTAAAATCTTTTAACAATCGTTCTTTAAGTATCTTATGGCTTTCTATCAGCGGCTGGCATTCTATCTGTTAGTTCTGAAGCCACGCATTCGGACAACCGATGCAATACAACAGTTGCACAAAATCAAAACGGAGGACAGTGCAATGGCTGGAATAATCAAAGAATTGACGGACGCGAATTTTGAACGTGCAACCGCCAACGGTCTGGCGTTGGTGGATTTCTGGGCGCCGTGGTGCGCGCCCTGCCGTATGCAGACACCGATTCTCGAGGACGTGGCGCACCAGATTGGCGCCAGCGTGACCATCGCCAAGGTCAACGTGGACGATGCAAGAGCAACCGCGACGCGGTTCAGCATCCGTGCCATTCCCACGATCGTGGTGATGAAAGGCGGCGAGGTTGTCGACGAAATGGCCGGCGTGCAGTCGGCGGAAAAACTCGTGGCCGTATTGAACGAGGCGGCAGAGTCCTAGTCACATGACGTATGTCACCTAGTCATCCGGTTACAGAATGCTCCGTTGCATGTGCTCCGGCTCGCGGGTACAACTCGTCCTCCAGGCAAACAAAACAAGAGATTAAAAATGATGAAAATAAGAGTTGAAAACAGCAATAAAATTGGTTGGAAAATGATTGTGTCGAACCGAGTTTTGCTCTTGGCTTTCGCGCTGGTTTTGGGCGCATTTCAAGTTGTTGCCGACGAAGCCGGTACCTCGCCGGAAAAAACCATTGTAATTGGTTCGGTAAACAAGGCTTTTGAACTCAAGTCGGCGCTGGTAGAGCATCTTCGCAAGCAGGGACACGAGGTCGTCGATGTTGGCTGCCATGCCGCCGACGAGTTTGTGAAATATCCGGAGCTGGGCGAGTCGGTGGCGAAGGTGCTGTATGACGGGCGGGCTGATTTTGGTATTGTCTGTTGCAATTTCGGCTGCAGCGCGGCATCTGGGGTGAGCAAGTTCAAAGGAGTGGTCGCGTTTCCATGCGAAAGCGTGAAGACTGCTGTGATGTCGCGCAAAGCGAACGATACGAATGTTATGTGCCTGGGGCAGTCGGTCGTCTCTTCGGAGCAGGCCTGTGAAATGGCGGACGCATTCATTGCCACCCGGTTTCTGGACATTCCGAACATGCCCGACCGCATGAAGAAATTTCGTATTCGCGCCCGTGACATGATCAGAACCCGGGGCGAGGTGCCGAAGCTGGAGCTGCTTCAATGCGTTCCGGCTCCGACTTCCGCCGGTTCGTCGAAGGTGAAGATACCACAAGCGAAGCCGACAAAACAGGATGATGCCGCAACCGGAAGCGGTTTGTCGGGGGACTTGACACTAAGGCAGTGCATTGACCTGGCGCTGGCCAACAATCCCGGTATTTCGGGTGAGGAATGGCGTGCGCACGGGATGGAGGCGGCGCGTGACGCGGCGTGGGCGGAGCGGCTGCCGGAGCTGAGTGCAAGCAGTAGCTACACCTTCTACCGCGAGGAGCGGCTGATCAAACCGCGTCGAACCGGGGACATCAATGCGCTTAGCTTTGCCGACGAACTGGCGACGGCAGAGGTCGTTCTCGAACTTCCGCTCTATACCGGGGGTCGTCTGGTCAACGAAGTCGCGGCGGCCGAGTTGTTAAGCGAATCGGCCCGGCGACGGCTCGCGTACAGTCGCGAGGAACTGGTGTTCAATGTGTCGAGCCTGTTTTATTCCATGCTCGAACAGCGTGAAGTCATCAAGTCGCTCGAGTTTTCGCGGCGCGCGCTTGAGCGTCATTCCCAGACCACGGAGGAAATGATGGCGGTGCAGAAGGCGGCCCGGGTCGATTTGCTGCGCACAGAGGTGCGCTTGGCCGACATCGAGCAGCAATTGTTGCGCGAGCGCGATCAGCTGAAGGTGCAGCGGTTTGCGTTGGCCGGACTGCTTGGGCTGGAAGACGATGCGGACAAGTTTGACATCGCGGGCGAGCTTGACACGGTCGAGGTCCAGGCGGAAGCTGAATCCGCCGTGGCCAGGGCGTTGATGCAGCGGCAGGATTATCTGGCGGCGAAGTCGTGGGTTGATGCGCAGCAGCGGAAGCTTTGGTCGGCGAAGGGCGCGCGGTTGCCGAAGGTCACCATGCAGGCGGCTTACGGCAATCAGTGGGGTGTCGAAAACAGCGATGCGAATGAAGTCGGCGAGTTGGGAATTCGCGTGTACATGCCGTTGTACACCGGCGGTGGAATCAGTGCGGACATCGCACGTCACGAGCATTTGTTGCGGGCTGCCGAGGAGGAATTGCGGGGTTTGCAATTGCGGATTCGTGTGGAGGTGCAGAGTGCGCTGGCGAACATCGAATCGGCGCGGGCGCGGTTGGGCGTGACGGGGAAGTTTGTGGACCGGGCCGAGGAATCATTGCGGATAGAGCAGGAGAAGTATGGGCTGGCCAAGGGGTCGATCACCGACGTTCTGGATGCGCAGGCGGACGCACTATTGGCGCAGACCAATCATCATCGGGCACTGGCCGACTACAATATTGCGCTGGCTCGGTACAAGCTGGTGACGGGTGACAATTACCGGATGACCGAATGACCAAATGGTTGGGTGATTGGAGGGCGAGCGTACCCGCGAGCCAATGGAGAGCGAGTCGTACCGTCACGTGAGCCTTATGTCACAGGCAACATGACCTATTGGGCGAGCCAGAGCCCGGGAAACGGGCGAGTTGGTACTCATATCCAAAATCGTGAGTTAAGACAACCGGAGAAAAAATCATGTTTTCAAAAGCTTTGGTCGCCGTTGATTCTTCGCCCGCCGCTTCTGCGGTCGTTGCCTGCGCCCGCGACCTTCATCGGCTGGGCACGAAAAAGGCGGTGCTTGTGCAGTGTTTTATGATTCCTGAGCACGTTGCGTTTCCTGACGAGATAAAATCGAGTGTCGAAGAATCGCTGGAACCGCATCGTAGGCATTTCCATGAGCGCGGGATCGAGACCGAGATCATTGCCG